>JAISPX010000143.1 GCA_031274595.1 Prevotellaceae bacterium
TTGAAAATTTGTGCAGGATAATGAGCGGCGGTTCAATGCGCTATTTTCTTTTATCCGTTCTTTGTTGAAATGATGGCGTTTGCAATTCCTTTTGCATCAAAACCACATTCGGCTTGCAGTTCGGCAATGCTGCCATGCAGTATGAATCTGTCGGGAACTCCCATAAATTTATGTTTGAGAGTATAATTGTGTCGGGCAAAAAATTCGCTTACCGCGCTGCCAAAACCGCCGACAATCGTTCCGTTTTCGACAGTTATCACATGTTTGAAATTTTTGCCTATAAAATGAAGTAATTCTTCGTCTATAGGTTTCACAAAACGCATATCATAATGCGCAACCGAAATATTTTCACCTTCTAACATATCAATTGCTTGTTCTACATTATTTCCTACATGACCTATCGACAGTATTGCAATATCGACTCCTGTTCGTATTGTGCGTGCTTTTGCAATCGGAATTTCCTGAAAAGGAAGTTGCCAATCGGGAATCACGCCGCCGCCTTTGGGATAACGAATTGCGAAGCAACCTTTATTCGGAAGTTGTGCCGTAAACATCATGTTACGCAGTTCAACCTCGTTCATTGGCGAGGCAATAATCATATTCGGAATACAACGCAAATATGCCAAATCGTAAACTCCATGGTGAGTTGAGCCATCTTCGCCAACCAAACCGCCTCTGTCAAGACAAAATACGACATTCAAATTTTGAATCGCCACATCGTGAATAATATTATCGTAAGCGCGCTGCATGAAACTTGAATATATGTTGCAGAACGGAAGCAATCCCATAGTTGCAAGTCCCGCCGAAAATGTAACCGCATGTCCTTCGGCAATTCCTACATCAAAGCAGCGTTCGGGCATTTCCGTCATCATAAGATTCAATGAGCAGCCTGTTGGCATTGCCGGCGTTATTCCTATAATTTTTTTGTTATTGTGTGCGAGTTCTATAATTGTTTTCCCAAAAACGTCCTGATAACGCAGCGGTTGTGATTTGTCTTGTTTTTTGATTATTCGTTCACCTGTATTTTTATTGAATTTTCCGGGAGCATGCCAGTCTATTTGATTTTCTTCGGCAGGTTTAAAACCTTTGCCTTTCTGTGTAATTATATGCAGAAGTTTAGGTCCGTTTACAAATTTCATTTTTTCGAAAGTTTTGATAAGCAGATGTAAATCATGTCCATCAAATGCTCCGAAATAGCGAAACCCGAGCGCTTCAAACATATTATTGCGATGAAATATTATTAATTTTATGGAATGGAAAAATTTTTGCAAGATGTTGCGGAAATAATTTTGTCCAAGCAAATTCCAGATATTATTTTTTAATTTATTATACGAGCGTGATGTTGATATTTTCAACAAATATCGCCCCATTGCGCCTACGCTTTTATCTATTGCGATATTATTATCGTTGAGAATGACGAGTATATTGGGTTTCAGGTATCCTGCGTTGTTTAATCCTTCAAAAGCCAAGCCGCCCGTCATTGAGCCATCGCCGATTACGGCAATAACATTCCTGTCTTCTCCGTTCATTTTTGCGGCTACAGCCATTCCCAGCGCCGCCGAAATTGAAACCGAAGCATGACCTCCGCCAAAAGCATCGTATTCGCTTTCGCTCATTTTTGGAAATCCGCTGATACCGCCGTATTTACGATTGGTTGCAAATTTATCGCGGCGTCCTGTTATTACCTTGTGCGCATACGCTTGATGACCTACATCCCACACGAGTTTATCGTATGGAGTGTCGAAAACATAATGTAAAGCAACGGTAAGTTCTACAACTCCGAGACTTGAGCCTACGTGTCCGGGATTTTGAGAACATTTATCTATCAAAAATTCTCTGATTTCGGAGCATAGTTCAACCAGTTCGTCAATTTTCATTGATTTCAAATCAGAAGATGAATTTATATCAGATAAATATTTTTGCATTATAAAAATATAATATTGAGTTTAGCGACCCAAATAAACAGCGTGAATTAAACTTGTATCAAAAATTGCAAAACAATTTTTATAAAATTATTTTACTCTTTCGGCATAAGTACGTGTGCGTGTGTCCACTTTAATTTTTTCGTCTTGATTGATAAATAACGGAACCATTATTTCAGCGCCTGTTTCGAGAGTTGCCGCCTTCAATGCGGATGTCGAAGCGGTATCGCCTTTTACTGCGGGTTCGGTGTATGTTATTGTCAATTCAACAAAAGGAGGAAGTTCGCAAGTGAGCACTCGTTCTTCGTCTGCCAGAAACATCATTTCTACATATTGTCCTTCTTTCATCAAATCGGTGTTGTCAATCATGTCGTCTTCGAGGTCAATTTGTTCAAAAGTTTCGTTATGCATAAAATGATAGCCTGATTCATCTTTGTACAAAAACTGATAAGGACGGCGTTCTACGCTTATAATATCTATTTTTTCGCCTGCGCTGAAAGTATTTTCCAATGTACGTCCGTTTTCGAGATTACGCATTTTCACTTTTACAAAAGCGGGTCCTTTCCCCGGCTTTACGTGTTGAAAATAAGTTATACAACAAGGTTTGCCATTGTATGATATACATAATCCGTTTTTAAAATCTGCTGTTGTTGCCATGTTTTTATAAAATTTTTCTTGTTTTAAAAGTGCAAAATTATAAAATAATTAGTAATTGACAATGGAATGCGTATAATTATTGTTAACCGAATTGTATATGTTGGCAGTAAGTCATAATTTGGTAAAAATTATCTTTTCAAAACTTCCACGCTACTTTTCGTTCTTGGGTTACCGCTTGAATTGTACAAAATATAGAAATACAATCCGGGTTCAACATCTTGCTTTCTGCTGTTTCGCCCATCCCATCCTAATTCTAATTCTTCGACTGTGTGCGTTTCGTAAATAAGCGCTCCGTGGCGATTAAATATCTGAACTTTAAATCCGGGCATAAAATAATCGTTTACACCATCTTTATT
>JAISPX010000178.1 GCA_031274595.1 Prevotellaceae bacterium
AACATAAATTATTATTAAAGAAAATCTCTAATGCGTAGCGTTAGGGCAAAAACAGATTAAATTTTTGTGTAATAGTAGTTTGTAGATATGGATTTCGCTAATGCTGAATTTGGGTTTAATGGTTTTGATGGTGTTAATATCGACTCCTATTATATGTTTCGTTCCTCTACCACATCTGTCGTAAATTATTTCGTGCGGCAATTTTGTTTCGTGTCGTATCATTTGTTCCTCTAATGGCTTTATGATTTTGCTGTCGTGAGGATTGCCTTCAAACGCCTGTATCCAGTTTATGACAAAACTTTGAGAATTTAATATCAAGCCTATTTTATTCCCAAATTCATATTGTTTGTGTGCTTTTCCTTTGGATATGCAACTACGTGGAGGGTTTGTGAATACTGTAAATTTTGTTGTTATCTTTTTCTTTTGTCATAATATTTTTTGAAAAAATAACAACTCGTTTTCGTAATGGTTCAGTGGTTCTGTTCACAATTTCCGTTATAATTCCCGAAGCGATCTTTCTGATATCGTTCGTAAATGTTGTTGAGATTGTTTTGCTTTTATCTTTCGTTTTGGATGTTGCGAGTTGTAGGTGTCGCGCAAAAACTGTTTGCTTACACGAACGTATGTTTGTCGCTGCTTCGCTCCTATTCCATATTAATGTCATTCTTTATACGCAACTATATCACTAATATCTATAAATTTATATCCTTCGTTTGCTTTTTTTATTATTCCCATTGCAGGATACGCAATATGCATCCCTGCAACAGGTATTTTGTTCTTTTCTGCATATTCAAGTATTTTTTTACGTGCAATCACGGCTTCGCTGGGACTTACATCGTAGGTAACCGCAATTTCGGGATGCGGCATCTGTATTGCCATTGCATGAGTAAGGTCGCCCCAGACCAAAAACTGTTCATTGTCCGATTTCAGTAAATATGCCGTATGTCCTGGCGTATGTCCATAAGCGGCAACAGCGCGTATTCCGCTTAATAATTCCGTATTATCGTTTTCCAAATCGGTTGGTGCAAACAAATGCAATTTGTCTTTATAAGCGGCTATCACTTTGCGGGCTTGTTCGCCTCCGCGCGAATCGATGTTCATCCAATAATCATGTTCGGGTTGAGCGATATAAAGTTCTGCATTTGGAAATGTAACTTTCTCATCAATCAGCAATCCGCCTATGTGGTCGCCGTGCATGTGAGTAAGCAGTATTACATCAACCTTGTCGGCAGTAACATCTTTCTGTTTCAGATTGTCAAACAAAACTCGCCCGAAACCTGCATCAATCAGGATTGTTTTATCGGGAGTTTTTACCAAAAAAGCATTGCAAGCCGATGGATATTTGCCTGCGGGAATGTATTTTTTTATAATTTCGGGCGTTGCATCGATTAATATCGAAGTCCCGTTTTGCTGTTGTCCTTCAGAAAGCGTAGTAATCGCAAAATTTCCCGATTGAAATGTGTAAGTACTAATATTTTCCTGACATGTAAGTTTTTTACCTGTAAACATGGCTGTGATAAGCAATAACAATGATATAGAATATTTTTTCATAAAGAGATAATTTTAATGTATTTTCAATTCACAAAGATATATCTTTTTAATAAAAAAAATATATCTTTGCAAAATATTTTACCAATACTATGGATATGAAAAATTTTAATCCCAATGATTTAGGCTTGCCAAACGGTAATTTCTTTGCTTTGCCTTATTCTGTTGATGAATCTGATATTGTGCTAATATCTGCGCCTTGGGATGTTACTACATCGTACCGTGCGGGAACGGCAAATGCGCCAAGCCGAATTGTTGATGCATCAACTCAAATTGATTTATACGATACGGATGTTGAAAATGCATGGGAAATCAAAATAGGAACTCATCAATACAACGAAGAAATATTTATTAAATCGACTGAATTGCGCAAAAAAGCCGAAACAATTATCAAATATCTTGAACACGGCGGAAATGTTAAAGATATATTTATTTCAAATAAATTACGTTCAATAAACAAAGCATCTGAATATTTAAATAATTGGATATATGAACAGGCAAAAACATACTGCGAACAAGGAAAGATTGCAGGAATTGTCGGCGGCGAACACAGCGTTCCGTTTGGGCTGATAAAACTTTTAAGCGAAAAACACAGCAATCTCGGAATATTGCATATTGATGCTCATGCCGACTTACGCCATGCTTATGAAGGTTTTGAGTATTCACATGCATCGATAATGTATAACGTTATCACAAAATGCAAAAATATCTCGAAACTTGTACAGGTGGGAATTCGTGATTTTTGCAGCGACGAGGCTGATTTTATTGCAAACAGCAACAAAATAAAATCATATACCGACTTTTATATTAGCGACCAACTGTTTAGCGGCGAACAAACATGGAAATCAATTTGCAATGAGATTATAAACGACTTGCCCGAAAATGTTTACATAAGTTTTGATATTGACGGACTAAGTCCCGACCTTTGTCCCAACACGGGAACTCCTGTTCCGGGAGGATTGTCGTTTCAGCAGGCTCATTATCTTTTAAGAACATTATCAAAATCAAACAAAAGGATTGTGGGCTTCGACCTCTGCGAAGTTGCGCCAAATCCCGATAACGACAATGACGAATATGATGCAAACATAGGAGCAAGAATATTATATAAAATTTGCTGCTTAACTCATTTATCAAACAATAGAAATTAATTTATCTGATGATTAACTTATAATTAAACTAATGCCAAAAATTCAGGAACAAATAGGAAAAATACGTAAACATTACTGGTTGTACAAACGGGAAAGAAAAATCAGAGATACATTCGCTCATTTCTTTCATAAAGAAGCGACCGGCGGATTGTTATTGTTTCTTGCAACCGTTGTTGCTCTTGTGTTTGCCAATTTCCCGCAACTATTCAATTTAAATGCTGTATGGGAAAAAGAACTTGCAATATCGTTCGGCAGTTTTGTTCAAAAAATGTCGTTACGCGATTGGGTAAACGATGGTCTGATGATGATTTTCTTCTTTGTCGTAAGTCTCGAAATCAAGCGCGAAGTCATGGTCGGAGAACTCTCATCGCTAAAAAAATCAAGTTTGCCCATAGCCGCCGCAATAGGCGGAATGTTTATACCTGCGCTTATTTACTTTTTGTTCAACATCAATTCGCCCGAAACGGCACGCGGCTGGGGAATACCAACCGCAACCGATATAGCGTTTGCAGTAGGTATTCTTTCGGTATTGGGAAAACGCGTTCCTGTTTCGTTAAAAATATTTCTCACCGCTCTTGCAATTGCCGACGACCTTGGCGCAATCCTTGTAATTGCCATTTTTTATCCCTCGCATGCAATCCACTTCGATATGCTGCTGATTGCCGCAATGGTAATGACAGTAATAATAATATTAAATTCATTGCAAATACGGCATACATTTCTTTATTTTATCACAGGGATAGTTCTCTGGTTTTTAATTTTACAATCGGGCGTACATGCAACAATTTCAGGAATCTTACTTGCTATTCTGATACCGACACGCACACGCATAAGCGGAACAAAATTTTATGCGCACACTAATTTTCTGATACGAAAGTTCAGAAAGAATTACGCCGAAAATAAAACCATTTTAACCAATCAGGAATGTCTGGACGTAGTAAATGCAATGCGGTCGGAGATAGCAAAAGTGTCGTCGCCGCTGCAAAAATTCGAGTCTTCGCTGCATGGTTTTTCAATGTATGTAATAATGCCCATTTTTGCTTTAGCCAATGCAGGCGTTGTTATTGATTTTGGCGTATTTAATATTTTCAACGAAGTATCGCTTGGCATAATTTGCGGATTAGTAATAGGAAAACCAATAGGAATATTTTTGTTTAGTTTCATAATGATAAAATCAGGCATATCCAAGTTTTCGGACGGAATGAACTATAAATTATTATTAAACGCAGGAATATTTGCAGGTATAGGATTTACGATGTCGATGTTTGTGAGCAATCTGGCATTTGAGCATCAAGGTTACGTCAACATTGCAAAAATCACAATATTCATATCTTCGCTGGTCGCAGGAATATTAGGAATAATAGTAATCGTGGCGACAAACAAGGCAAAAAGCAAAGAAAATAAATAAATCAAACCGATTAACATAAAACATTTTTTTTTCTTGATAAAAAGAAACAAAAAATCAATGTTTTTACCGCTTTCATCAAAAGCCACATGCTTATGATTAGAAAAACGGCAAACGCTACGTAGTCTCCCTTAAAAAAGCCTGAAGTTTTTGTCTATGTCATAATGTGTTTTATTTCTTTCTCTTGTTACTTTTTGCTTGACCAAAAAGTAACCAAAAAGTCAAGAGCGGCTGACGCTAT
>JAISPX010000186.1 GCA_031274595.1 Prevotellaceae bacterium
CCGCCGGATAATAACGGTTCGGAAAGAGCCATACGAAACATCAAAGTCAAGACCAAAGTATCCGGTCAGTTCCGCAACAAAGAAGGCAAGGGAGCTGACCGCTTTGCCAGGATTCGCTCTGTTATTGACACTGCCATCAAAAACGGACAGGAGGTCTATCCGGCTTTATCCTGCCTGGCAAAAGTATGAATCCATCCCTTATTTTTCTACCTGAGTAGTTACACTATTCTTATACAGATTGATAAGTACTTGGGAAGCGGTTATTATTTTTTCTCTTGGAACGGTTGATAAAAGAGATGTTATCGTCGGAGGATTTTGTTCCGGATAAATACTTCTGAACCCAACTAATTGAACCATCTCTGCATTTATATACGCTCCTTGTTGAGTGTTTGGGTTGTTTCCAACACTTCTAACTGAACTTCTTCTTGAACGGCGAGTTTTTACTTTTGTAATATTTCCTTTTTGCATCAGTTCATTATAATCCACCAATTCTATAAAACACATTTCTGCATTATCGCCTAACCTATTGTCTGTTTTGATAATGCGAGTATAACCACCCGGACGGTCGCCGATTTTTTGAGCAATATCGTTAAACAACTCGGTTACTGCGTATTTGTCGCGTAATTTTTTAAACACAATACGGCGAAAGGGCGTTGTATCATACTTGCATTTCGTAATTATAGGTTCAACGTATTTTCTAAGTTCTTTAGCCTTGGCAAGAGTAGTGAAAATACGCTTGTGTTTAATCAAGGAAACAGCCATATTGGATAACATAGATGCCCGATGTGATTGTGAGCGTCCTAAATGATTGATTTTATTATTGTGTCTCATATTGCCTCAAAGGTTTATTACGGTTTTTCCCACACAGTAATACTTTTTCTTAACGCTACTCGTCCAAACTTTGCCATTTGTTGGCTACTGTTGCCTTTCTGCTGTTTTAACGAATAAACTTTTACAGGCTTAAAACCAATTTGTTCGGCTAATTCGGTTGAAATGAAATCTACAGAGATTACTTCGCCGCCATATCTAACATTGTCATTGACAAAAGCTACTTTTGCACCTGATTTACACAAACGAAACAATTCGGCATAAATAAAAGTCAGTTCGGTAAAATAACCATCTACCATTCGTAAAACGCCCTTGTTGTTAATGTCGCCGTTTTTGCTTCTTTCTGTCAAAGAATTATTTATCTCCAATAAAGTTTTATTGTTTTCGATAATTTGCATAATTCTGTTAAAATCGTCTTCTTTGCCCAACGCAATGTAATTTTCTTTTATGTAGTCAATTTTTGGTTTATTCTCAACCGTACAAGATAACAATTCTTGTCGCAGTCGTTTTATTTTTTCATCTGTAATGCCTAAATAGGCTAATTCCAAAGCATAAGTTCTTGTATAATCGTAACGGTTACAATAAGGAGGAGAAGTAATTACGCCATTCAATATATTGCTTTCGAGCTTTGGCAACTCATAAAGTGCGTTACCTTCAATGAATTGCAATTTTGAATCATTAGGTTGAGAATTTCTTTGAATGGACGATATATCATTACAAACACTATTTAATTCATCTAACAGTGATTGTTTCAAAGTTGGCATTATTCCTTTGTCCAATCGTATAACCAACGGCGATTTACCATTTTGCCGACGATATTCCGCCGATTCAAGCATTTTCTTACTGCGATAATCCCATCGTAAAAATTGTCCGTCTTTGGCTGTATAACTTATTTTTTCCAATGAATTAAGAATACAAAGTGTCACAAGATTTTTTGTGATTTTAGAGTATTTACTTTCGTTATTCCAATCTGTAAAAAAGGCAATTTCTTTTTCAGTAGTGTCGGGGTATGCGCCATCGGTAATGGTAACATATTTTGTTCGTTTATCGTAGTTTTCGGGTAGTGATAAATTTTTAATTTCTGAAATCAGTTGTTTGATTTCCGACAAATCATAATCAAAGACCGATTCTTTGGCTTTAATGGCTATTTTTGACATCGGTAAAATATCAAATCCTATACTGTTTATTTTCTGCATCTTACAAACCAAAGAAGTTGTTCCCGAACCTACAAATGGGTCTAAAACCGTGTCGTCCGCCTTTATGTCAAATTCTTTCAGCAACCGTTTGACCAAATCAGCCGAAAAGCCCTCTTTGTATTTCAGCCAGCGGTGCAAGCAGTCATTTTTACTTAGCTGATAACTAACGCTTTGCCTGTTAAAGTCGTTTGAAACCACCATGATTTCAATCAGTTTCTGCTCCAAACTCATCCTTGCCGACTGCTGACCGAAATTATCGGCTGAAAAATTATCAACCTGCCATCGTTCCGTTGATTGGGGTTCTAAATCAAATAAAGTTAATTGTTCCATAGTCTAAAGTTTTAATATCCAATCACAATAATTTACGAGTTGCTCGTCAATAGTCAGATTTGCAGCATTTGAAAGTGTTTTGCTTTGTAACTGTGCAAAAATCTCTGTCGCCATTTTCTTTTCAATGGCAGCAGCAATAAAAGACGTGTTGATTTTTAGATTATGTGTAGCAAATGATTCTCTAATTCGATTTAATGCGGTATTTCCTGTTTTCCAGTGCTCGTCTGCGCCTGCAGGGTCAATGCCACCTTTGAGTTCGCCCAACATTAATACTTTTTCGGGAGTATTTGCAATTTCTCCATTGTTATATTCATCAATATTAGCAGAAAAAAGACAAATGTCAATATTGTTTTTTACAATGGGAATATTCAAATTGAATGATAAAACACGATTTTTACCCTTGGGATTTTTCCATGATAATGCTTTCAGTTGTTCTTCAATCGAAAAATCATTGCTCGATTTTTCTTCCCATTTTTGGGTTTTATTATCAAGCCAATGGTAATTAGTTCCCGAAATAGACAGATTCGACAAAAGCGTTCTGACAAATTTTTGTTGAGCTATAGCACCAACTATATTTCGCATTGCGCCGCCCAACGAATCGCCTTTTATCAGTAAATATCTATAAACTACTTCATCTACAAAGTATTTGCCTGCTGGCTCAAGAAAAATTTCGATTAGCCCCAAAATTGCTTTGTCTTTATCTTCTTCCGTAAAGTAATTTACTGCTTTATCCGACAATCCCGCAGCAGTCAAGAGAGCAGGGCGAATTTCTGCAATTTTCAATAAATCTTTTGCCATTTTGGCTTTGGTTGCCAAAACCTTCAATGATTTGGCACTTTCGATAATTGGCGTTGAACGGCGATTTTTTTCGAGAGCAAAAGCAATGAAGCCTGCACGGGTTTGTTCGCGCGAGGTTACTAAATCGGCGGAAGTTTTAATTATGTTAATTTTATTGCTCATAATTATGTTAATTTTATTCGATTCGTTCATAAGGATATACATTCTTGAAATTTCTATTTAAAAAAGAGCCAATAGACGGTGCTGTTTTGAACTCTTCAAATATATTTTCAGGGACTCCTTTGTAAGCATACAAATTTTAATTTCCAATCTCCAAAAACGCCACCAATAACCGCATTTCGCATTCCATATACAGATATTTTCTTTGTCTCTTTTGCAATTTTTGATAGTTTTGAATCTTTTTGAAGAGCGTATTTTTTATTATTATTTTCGGTGTATTCATCATAATACAAAACGAAAACATGTGAAGTCGTGTTTGTCTTTAATGCAGATAAAATAACTTCGTTGATATGTGCATCGCCAAATGAATACCCGCAAACAAATAAAACCGTATCGTCTTGTTTCAGAAAATTACTTAATCTATCCGTTAAACTAATATATGGAAATTTCTTTGCCTCACTATATTTTAGAATTGATGGATAAACTAAAATATCTTTATCGTCTTCTGGAAATTTACGCAACACTTTTTCTCTGTTCTTGTCAAAAGTCCAACCTAAGGAACCGTGTATTTTCCATAATTTTGTACAATGCGGCGAAAATTTAGTGTTTTCTACCGATAACGCATCAAAGAATGGCTCAAATCCACCAACAAAACCATCATAATAAGGAACGTTTTTATGTTCTAACCCCATTTCAAACAAAAAATCATAATTAGTTGTGAAAATTTCGATTGGATTTTTTCTATCGGCACGTCCAACCCATTCTGCAAAATCCGTATGAACTAAATTTTCTAGAAAATCTTGTTCGCTTTTGTTGTTATGAACTGAAACTTTTTCTTTTATTGCCTTCTTGATTTGTTTTTCAAGTTCTTCAAATTCAGCCTTGTTTAATCCATTTAATGTACCATCTCCAATAATTTCCTTTTTTTGAATTACATTTGAGAGTATATATTCAATATTGAAGTCAAGTGATTTTTTCTCTAATTCTTCTTTGATATTTTCTAAAGCATTTTTGTATTTGTTTTCTTGCCCTTCTTCACTTTTAGATATTTCACTAACAATGCTTTCAGTTAGTTCTTTTATTGCAGGAACTTTCGACTTGTCAGACGCACCTTTTTTTAATGCAAGTGAAGTTCCTGCGCCAAAAAGAAAACCTATCTTTTTTTTGTCGGAAATCAGCAAACTTTGTAGTTGTCTGATATATTCTTGCGGGTTATAAAATATTTCGTTCATGATATAATTTTTAATTTGTTTATATTCTCTTTTGCAATCTCCAACGCCTTGTCTGCAACCTTATGTTCGTCTTCCACTACATCTGTAACTTGGTCAGCAAGCCAAAGTGCAAGAAGGTCGTTTTTGTCGGTTTGCAATAAATCGGCAATCACTACCACCTGTTCGGCTTTGACACGCCGCTCGCCTTTCTCTATTTTACAATAGGTAGCCGTGTCAATTTCTAATGCTGCCGCAAATTGTCGTTGTGGCATCTGGCATTCTTTCCGTAATTTTTTTATACGTTCTGTAAACTTCATAATGTTTTTTTTAACGTCTTGACATTTTTGGCAAAGATACAAATAGTTTGTTGATTTCCATGTGACACATTCAAAAAGTTATCAACTATATTTTAATCCCCTTATTCTTATTTATTCCCGGTTTCCTGTTGATTCCAAATTGTCTCTGAACTTCCTGAAATTTCACACTAAACCATTCCAAGATATTTATTCCATTGAGATTTAAACGCAGTTTATTTGGATTGTCAGGCTCTTTTTCAATTTTCAGTTTGACATCCTCTGCCGTAAACTTTTGATTATGTTCCGGTGAAAAGAAAGAAAATGACTTTGCTGTCAGTGTTTTACCTGCAAACAATGCCTTGATGGATTCGACGGCAAGCCCAATCTTTTGACATAGAGCCGCTATTCGCAGTTGTTCTTTCATCATCGGAAACAGTT
>JAISPX010000065.1 GCA_031274595.1 Prevotellaceae bacterium
TTATTTATTCAAGTAACCTCAGTAGCAAAGAAAACAGCAATAACAAAAGTGCGGAGCACAAAACGACAATAGAAACACAAACGTTGACCCGCACGACATGAAGAAATGAAAAATGAAAAATAATACAATGATAAATATAGCAGCCCTGCAAGGGCGAAATTTGCATAACCGCAGGTTAAGCGAAGCGCAACCTGCGGAATTAAAAAAACATATTATCAGACGCTTATTGTCGCTAATGTTTTCTGTATGTAACATCTTGCTTTCGGGTTCATTGTATGCGCAAATAGGAAATTATTATTCGTCTGAAAACGGATTGTCAAGCAACCTTATAAACTACATAAGCCAGGATACAAAAGGATTTATATGGATAGCATCCGAATACGGATTAACGCGTTTTGATGCGCTTAAATTTACTACTTATCAGCATATCAGTCACGAAAAAAGGTCATTGAACAATAACTACGTGCGCACGCTTTTTGAAAACAGTAAAAAACAGTTCTTTGTAGGCACAATATCAGGCTTGATGAAATATTGTCAAGGAACAGACGACTTTGAAGAAATCATAATGTTGAAGGGCGAAGACACTGTTACGGCGCATATTATGGGAATTATAGAAATCGAAAACGGAGATTTATGGATAGTTACTTCCGGACATGGACTGTTTATTCTGCCAGATGGCAAACAGGTTGCCGTCTGCGAAACGCATATATCATCACAGTTGAGCAGCATTTACCTAAATTCCATACACAAGGATTTGCGCGGGCTTATATGGATAGGAACAGATGGTAACGGAATGAACTGTTACAACCGTAAGAATAAGAAAATAACCAAATTTCGTGCGCCCGATAAAATTTCGGGCAACAATATTTCGGCAATAGCCGAAGACAGAGATGGAAATTTGTTTGTAGGCACGCTCACCAAAGGCTTGAACAAATATGACAGCGAGCGTGAATGTTTTGTGCCTGTGCCGAGCAATACCAACGGCTATTTTATTTATTCGCTGCTGGTAGATAAAGACAATCGCCTGCTCATAGGCACAGACGGACAGGGATTGAAATCTTACAATCAACATGCCAATACAGTTGAAGATTTTGATGCAAACCTTGCTCCGTTTGATTTCAGCAAAAGTAAGGTACACGTAATATTTGAAGACCGCAACGGCGATATGTGGCTTGGCTTGTTTCAAAAAGGCGTGCTGCACATTCCAACCGAGCAAAGCATGTTTGATTATTACGGCTACAGATCTATAAATAATAATTTTATAGGCTCAAACTGTGTAATGTCGATAACCAAAGACCGAAGCAACACGCTGTGGATTGCCACCGACAACGATGGACTCTACGGCTTGGACGAAACAACAAACCGCTCGGTTCATTTTTATCAGACATCCTCGCCGCAATCGGTGTCCGACATAGTGCTGTGCGCTTTTGAAGATTCCGAAAACAACCTTTGGATTGCAGCCTACATGAAAGGTCTGGCGCGGGTAAATCGCAAAACAGGACAATGCGAATATATTTCTCAACTGGCGGGCGAAAACGAAAAAGTATATTATATCGCCGAAGATAATAAAAAACATTTGCTGATAGCAACCTTAGGTTCGGGACTGTTTATGATGGACATAAAAAGCGGCGAACTTACGCATTATGAATCGTCAAAACAGGAAGAAGACAACTGGACTCTGGACGAACTGTGCAACGACTGGGTGAACTGCATACTTTGCGACAGCGAAGGTCTCATTTGGATAGGACACTATAAGGGTCTGAGCTGTTTTAATCCTGAGAAAAAAACGTTTATTAATTATTTCAATACCAACAATCTTCTTCCACTGTGCATAGTCAATACCCTGTGCGAAGACAGTTACGGCGGAATATGGATAGGCACAACATCGGAAATATATCATTTTGATAAAACAACAGGCGTAATGGAAAATATTGCGCTGCCCAACAGCCCCGGCGGCGAAATGATTTGCGGAATATGCGAAGACAACGATGGCAAAATATGGTTCAGCACATATAAGGGAATATACAAATATGACAGCAATACGCATAAAATACTGCATTATTACGCAGGCAACGGCTTACCCGACAATGAATTTACACGCGGAGCAGTATTCAAAGACAAAAAAGGGAAACTGTATTTCGGCGGAGCCAACGGCGTAACAAGTTTTTACCCAAACAACATTACCGAACCGCAAAGCGAACTGCCATTGCATCTTACGGCTTTCTACGTTTCAAACAAAGCGATACATCAAGGCGATATTTCGGGAAACCATGAAATAATAACAACTTCGGTTTGGAATGCCGATACTTTTCATCTTTCCTACAAAGACAATACCTTTGCAATGGAATTTTCCAACTTTGATTTTGTCAACGCCAAACATACAATCTATGAATATAAGCTGTCCGAAACACAAAAAGAATGGATAAGCCTGCCTCCCGGAATTAATCAGGTAACCTACAACAACCTCTCGCCCGGACAATACAAGTTTGCAATACGCGTAGCAAATCTTCCCGATTCGCAGAAAACAATTTTTCTGAAAATAGATTATCCATGGTATGAAACAGGCTGGGCAACGCTTGTGTTTGTGCTGTTTGGCATTTTGCTGGTTCTTGCAATTATCAGTTTTGTTTATTCGCGAATACATTACCGTCAGGAATTGCTTATAAAAGAACATAATCAGGAAATCAACGAAGCCAAATTGCAGTTTTTTATAAATATTTCGCACGAAATACGCACGCCGATGACGCTCATCATCAACCCGCTCGAAAAACTGCTGCAAAGCAATACCGATGAAAAAACGCACCAAATATACATGATAATATACAGAAACGCCCAAAGAATACTGCGCCTGATTAATCAACTCATGGATGTGCGTAAACTTGACAAGGGACTTATACGGCTTGGTTGCCGCGAAACCGATATGGTGGGTTTTATAAATGATTTGATGAACACCTTTGAATATCTTGCGCAGCAAAAAAATATCCGCTTCGTATTTGAAACGCTTTTCGACGACCTCAAAGTATGGGTTGACATCAGTTATTTTGACAAAGTGATGCTCAATATACTGTCAAACGCATTCAAATTTACCCGCGAAAACGGCGAAATCAGAGTAAAACTGACAACAGGAGTCGATGATAAACGATTATCCGTAAAAGAATATTTTGAAATCAGAGTTATTGACAACGGCATAGGCGTGGACTTGAATAATATAGAACGTATTTTTGAACGCTTTTATCAGGTAAATCAAATGCATTTGGATATAAAGTTCGGCACAGGTATAGGCTTGCATTTGGCGCGCGAATTAGTGAAACTTCATCACGGCATTATTTATGCCGAAAAACGCGATGATAATAAAAACGGTATCCAAATGGTAGTTCGCCTTCCTATGGGTAAAAAACATTTATCGCCCGAAGAAATGGAAACGCCCGAAAAAGCGGCAATACGCACATCAATGTACTACAATGCAAATAATTTTGAAATGGTTAATGAAAATGGAAGAAACAAGTCGGTATCCGTTGCATCAACCAGAACAAAATACAGAGTATTGGTAGTTGAAGACGAAGAAGAATTGCGCAAATATATTGTAAAAGAATTGTCGGCAACCTACAAAGCCATAGGATGCGGCAACGGCAAAGAAGCGCTGGAACTGATATTGAAAGAACGTTTTGATGCTGTGGTCAGCGATGTAATGATGCCTGTAATGGATGGCATTACGCTTACGCATAAAATAAAACAGAATATCAATATAAATCATATACCGATTATACTGCTGACGGCAAAAATTCAGGAAAAAGATTATCTGGAAGGTTTGGAAACAGGCGCAGACGCTTATATTACAAAGCCGTTCAATACAAACATATTGGAGCAAACGTTGAATAACCTCATTGCAAATCGCGAAATTTTACGCACAAAATTCAGCGGCGGACAGGAATATGACGACAAAATAACACGCATAGAAATGAAATCGGCTGATGAAATATTGATGAACAAAGTGATGAAAATCATTAGCGACAACTTGTCAAATCCCGAATTAAATGTTGAATTTTTGGCAGATAATGTTGGCATGAGCCGCGTTCACATGCACCGAAAACTCAAAGAACTGACAAACCAGTCGGCGCGTGATTTCATTCGCAACATAAGAATGAAACAGGCGGCATTGCTGCTGTCAGAAAATAAATTCAGCGTTGCGGAAGTTGCTTATACCGTAGGGTTCAATAATGTTTCGCATTTTTCAACTTCGTTCAAAGGATTTTACGGCATGTCGCCTACCGAATATATAGAAAATTTAATACCAAACAATATTAATATGTAATAATATGAAAAAATTATCAAAAACTATCCTCATTGCGTTGCTGTTGGCAACCATCGGCGCCTCCCAAAGTTGGTGCCGCAATCATGACGGTATCGTGTCATTTGCAAAAAACGATACCATGTTTGTATTATTCTCTGACGGCAAAACAACGCCCATTCTCCTTGACGCCAATGCAGGCAAAGGCATTGCGCGTGCCGTAAATGATTTGCGTAATGATTTTGAACTTGTAACGCAACTGAAACCCGAACTGCTAAATGAATTGCCCGCCTCAGGCAATATTATTCTGGCAGGCGAAGCCGGAAAAAGCGTATTTATCGACCGCTTGGTAAAGTCGGGAAAAATAAACATAAGTTCGTTGAACGGCAAACGGGAGAAATATATCATTCAAACCGTTTCCAATCCTTTTGACGGAATAAGTGAAGCGTTGGTAATTGT
>JAISPX010000076.1 GCA_031274595.1 Prevotellaceae bacterium
TAATTCATGCTCTTGATTTTCTGCATCAAAGATACAAAATTATATTCATATATGCAAATTTTTTACATATCTTTTCTAATAAAAAAAGACTGTCTCCTAAAACTTACGAGACAGCCTCCTCCTGAAAAATCGCATGTGATAATTCGGAGATTCTTGGCAAGCCAAGCGAACAAGTTCGATAAGCGGGAATGCTGAACTTGATTCAGTACCGCAATGACAATCGCTTTTTTGAGGCTTTTAAGACAGCCTCATACTTATGTTTTGTACTTACGCATGAGTAAGTTCGGGTTTATAATGAGCGACTGACTATTTCCGCAATGTTTTCGGCGCACTTTTCGCCATCCATTGCCGAAGATGTTATTCCGCCTGCATATCCAGCGCCTTCGCCGCAGGGAAAAAGCCCTTCGATTTCCACATGCTGCATATTATCATTGCGTGGAATACAAATCGGCGACGATGAACGCGATTCTACGCCTGCAATCAGCGCTTCGTTTGTGAGGTATCCTCTCATTTTTTTATCGAATATTTTGAATGCTTCCTGCAAACGTTTTCTTATAATTTGCGGCAGCCATTCGTACAAAGGCGATGTTTGCAATCCGACAAGATAAGACGAGCGCGGCAAATCGGATGAATATTTTGAGTTGACAAAGTCAGATAATCGCTGGGCAGGCGCAATTTGTCCTCCTCCGCCGTTTTCAAATGCCGCTTTTTCCATTTGCTGTTGAAATTTCAATCCGCAGAGATTTTTATAATGTTCAAATTCTTTCAAATCTTCAATTCTTATTTCAACAATAATTCCTGAGTTGGCAAATGGCGTATGTCTGCGCGATGACGACATTCCGTTTACAACAATTTCATCGGCTGCCGTTGACGCCGGAACAATGTATCCTCCGGGACACATGCAAAACGAATAGACGCCGCGTTCCTGTACCTGCGCGGTAAGCGAATAACTTGCTGCGGGCAAAAATTTGTTTTCTGCTTGGGAATGATACTGCATAGAATTAATCAGCGATTGAGGATGCTCGACACGCACGCCTGCGGCAAAGTTTTTTGCTTGGATTTTTATGTTTTTCCTGTCCAACAATTCATATATGTCGCGTGCCGAATGACCTGTTGCAAGTATAAGGGCTTTTGCTTTGAAAATATTCCCGTTGGAACATTTTATGCTTTCAATTTTTTTGCCCGAAACAATTATATCGTCAACTTTACTGTCGAAATAAATCTCGCCGCCGCAATCAATAATTGTACGGGTCATATTTTTCACAATTTCGGGCAGTTTATCCGTTCCGATATGCGGATGCGCTTCATATAGGATTTCATCGTGAGCGCCGTGGAAATGAAAACGCTGAAGTATTCCCAAAACGTTGCCGCGCTTGTTTGAGCGCGTATAAAGTTTGCCGTCCGAAAAAGTTCCTGCGCCGCCTTCTCCATAGCAATAATTGGATTGGGTATTTATGGTTTTATTGCGAATCATTGCCGCTATGTCTTTTTTGCGATTGCTTACATCCTGTCCGCGTTCAATAATTACAGGTTTGAAATCAAGTTCTATCAGGCGAAGCGCAGCAAACAATCCTGCGGGTCCCGAACCTATAATCAAAATTTCGGGTTTGTATTTCACATCGTGATAATTAAAATTTGCCTTTGTCGGCGCTGGTTTTTCGCCGCAAAAAACATTCAGCGATAAATTTATTTTAGGTTGCCGCGAGCGTGCGTCTATTGATTTGCGCTCGATGCAAATGTCGCTTATTTCGCCGATGTTGATTTTCAATTTTTGCGCTGCGCAATTTTTCAGAATTTCTTTATCGGCTGCTTCGTGCGGCAAGACTGTTATCTGTATTTTGTGTTGCATTAAATTTTAATCTTATAAAATATATCGCTTTTGCGCAAACAATAAAAAAGAGATTGTCCATGCAATAAAAACTTTTTTGAACAGTCTCTTTTTATTCATTTATGTGTTGATATTCTATCAAAATCTATAAGTAACTCCTAACGAAACAATGAATCCCGGAACCTGATAACGGCTGTATGTTTCGTATTTTTGATTTAATACGTTTGCCAGATTTAGGAATGTCGAAAACTGATTTGTAACAAGATATTCTGCTCCCAGACCCAAATCGTAAACATTTTTCAGTTTACGTTCTGCCAATATATAATTGTCGTGAGCATAACGTTTGAGCAAAGCGCGCATGTCGGCAGTTAAAACCAAATTATCCATAATTTTGTATCGTAAATTCAAATTGCCTTCAAACGCGGGCTTGTGATACGGATTTTCAAACGTCGAATATGGTGAATTAATACTTTCCGCTTTCAAATTGTATTTATTGTAAACAGCCTTTGCGTAAAGCGAAAAAACATCATCATTGTATGACAATTCTGCGCCGAGACTTGTTCTGTTTCCTTTGGAATAAACAGTATAAAACGAATTAAAATCCATTGCAACATATGCCAATGCATCTATTATAATAGTATTTACATACAAAGGCAAATGTTCGAGTTTTGAGTAAGATGCAAAAACATTATACGAAAACGCTTCTATATCACCCTTTATTGAAAATACTCCTATTATTTTGTGATTAGTATTGTTAAAACCAATATTTGAAAAAGAAATATAATTATTTTCCAAAGCAAGTTTGCGGAAGTTGTTTACTTCGGTTTCGCCTTTCAGTTCAATCACAGGCGTGAAGTAATCATGAATTTTGTAGGATGCCAAAACAGCAGGATAAACACGGTGTTTTATTTTGCTGTTATAACTGTCCAGCAAGTATTGCGCTCCGAGTTTTACAGTCAGATAATCGTCTTTATAAGTCCACGAAGGCAAAGCGCTTAATAAAATATTGTTTCCAAACGTGTCGAGCGCATCGTTGCGATTGTACAATGCCGCACGCACAGCAAGAGATACCGCTTGCACTTCGTCTTCGAGTTCTGCGCCAAACAAACCTGAAAGCGCCAAAGCATTTTCTTTCATTGTTTCGCCTTTTACGTTATCAAGTTTATCTCTTGCATTGAAAAGTTGATATGATGCTCCAAGTGAATAAAAAACTTCGCCGACATCGGCATCCGATTTCCAAAGCAAATTTCCGTTGAACAAATTCATTGCGCGTTTGTCATCTGTTATTAATATTGGCTGCGGAGAAAAATTAACAAAAATATCAGGGTCAAAGCCATACAAATATAAGTCGCGGCGCGAATAATCTACGTTTAATGTTACCGTAGAGCCATCAAGAAAGAATTTGGAAAAAAGTCCCAAATCGTTGTTCATAAAATCGCTTTTTACTTTTTCGATATGATTTTTTCCTTCGAGTTTTGTTTTTCCGAAAAACGAACGGTGATTAGCATAAAAGCCAACCAAGACAGTTTCGGCATTTTTGTTGCTGATGTAAAAATCGAACAAAGGCGAAATCTGATAACCTATTCCAGCACGAATGTAACCAAGTCCCGGCAGAGAATTGCCGTTATCAATAATTTTTGCCGACGAAATCGGCGACAAACCGAAATTTCCGGGCGATGATTTAGGAAATATGGAATAACTGAAAGCATCGCGAACGTTTGACGAATCGGCAACAGTTGTCGGTTCGTACCAAACTTTTTGGGCATCCATAACCGCAGGGTCGTAATTGCGCGTAACTTCAACATCTTTGTTGACCTGAGCCGAAAGCGAAAACGCAAATCCGCCCAAAAATAATATTGATAATAGTTTTTTCATAAAATTTTTCATTTAATTTTATTTGTTTTTTATATTTTTTATTGTTTCGAGAGTTTCTTTTGCTTCGTCATAAATTCCATCGTCGTTTCTGTTATAGTTTTGCATTATACTGTTAAGAGTGGCTTCAGCCTGAAAATAATCTTTTTTGTCAATGCAAATATTGGCGAGTATAATAAAACTGCGAGCAAGCCATTCGCCGTGAAAAGTTTTGCTTTCCGAAAACTGATAAATCATTTTTTCGGCTTCGGCAGCCTTGCCTGTTTGATACAGATAGTCGATAATATTGTATGTTGCTTCTGCGCCTTCGAGCGTTTTGGGATTTTGCGCCAGAATTTTGAAAACGCTTACAGCCTCATCGTTTCTGTCAAGTTCCTGCAAAGAATGAGCCTTTATCAAAATAGCCTCGCGTTTGTTTTCTTCGTTTATTGTTGTAAGCGCAGAATATTTTGTCGCCATTTCAATTGTTTGCTGATAATTTTTTATTTTATAAAAAGCGCGCATGGCAAAATTTAACGCTTCTTTTACTTCTTCGTTATCGCCTGATTCGTTGGCAATACGCATAAATGCGTTTGCTGCCGATTCATAATCTTCAATCAAATATTTTGAACGCGCATATCGGTTCAGTATATTTTTGGGCAATTCTTTTGCTGCCGGCGCTTTGATTAATTCTCCTAATATGTCGGCGGCTTCAGCATATTTTTGATTTCGGTAATAACAATCGCCGATATAATATTTTGCCTGCAAATTATTATTTCCGTTGGGAAAATCTTTCAAATATTGCTGCATTGCGGTTATCGAATTATTGCAATCGCCTAAAAGGTATTGACGTTCGGCTGCTGCAAACGAAAGCGAATCTCGGTTATCGCTTGATACCGAAATCTTTTTTCTGTCGGCGTAAGCAAAAAAGTCGTTTATTTTTCCCATATTCACATAAATATCCTTTATTCCTGCAAGCGCAGTTTTTGCTTCCGCCGAATTTGGATATTCATCAATAACTTTTTTATAATACGTCAAAGCCTCGTCGTTTCTATCATCATTGATATAAATAAGTCCAAGTTCTATGAGCGCTTGACGATAATATGAAGATTTGGCATATTTGTTCATTATTACTTTAAAATCTTTTTCGGCGCTCGTATAATCTTGCTTTTGAACGTACATTCTTCCCGATTCAAAATAAGCGGCGGCGGCATATTGCGAATTGGGATATTGCGAAATAATTGTTGACAGCAGTTTGCGTTTTTTTGCGTCATCGTTCATCAAACCAATCGACAGCGCATTTTGATAAAGCGAATAATCCGGATTTGATAATTTAATAGCGTAAGCGCGTTCGTAATTTTCGCTTGCTTTTTTGAAATTGCGTTGCTTGAATTCGCAATCTCCAATTCGATTGTAGCAATCTGCGACATAAGTGTTTTTTGCTGTTCCTGCAAGGTTAAGATATTTTGTAAACCACGATACGGCTTCGTTGGTATTGTTTTCGCCAAGTTCGCAATAGCCAAGCGTATAGTGAGCCATCTTATATTCATCGGTAGTTTTGGTAACATTTGAATTTATAAAGTTTTTCAGTTCCGTTTTTGCCGATGCATAATTTTTTTGACTGTACAGAGCCTCCGCTTTCCAGTATTTAGCAAGGTTTTCAATAGTAGAATTGTATTTTGAAAATTTCAAAGATGTATCGAAAAGGCGTATTGCTTCATCTGTTTTTTTTGCTTTAAATTCTTCCAATCCTGCATAATATGTGGCTTTTTGAAGATTTGCATAATCCTGTTCGGTAGGATTTGGAGTTTTTTCTATCAAAGCGATGGCTTCGTCGAAATGTTTTTCGGAAATATAAGTAGCCAGCAAAAAATTTCTTATTTGCGGGTCGTTTGCTTTCGATTTGTTTTCTTTCAGAAAATCGTTCATAGGCTTTGTGTCGCCTTTGATTTCCAGCGCCAGTTTTGCATAATTAAATTTTGCATCGGCAGTTGTTTCTTCATCAAAATTCATTTTTCCCGCACGTTCAAACATTGGCATAGCCTTATCTTTTTTATTGCTTTGCACATAAATTCCTCCAAGCAAATATAAAACTTTTTGACTCAGAGTGTCATTTTTTATTGCTATGCGCTGTAATGTCTGCTCCGCCTTATCGTATTTTTCCAGATTAAAATTGATATAAGCCATCAGATAATAATCGGCAGCCGAAATTTTTCCGCGCACAGAGGATGAGTTTTCATATTTATCAAAATATTCCTGCGCTTTTGCATAATCATTTTTGTATAAATAGGCTTCGGCAACAACTCGCGCAACTTCGCTCTGACGCTGCTTTGTGGCTTTATCATAAAAAGTTGTTCCTTCGGCTATCACTTTATCATATTCTTTCTGATAAAAATAGATTTGCAGGATATAATAAGGCACAACAGCGGCAAAATCGTCGTCGTTTCTGAGGTTCAGAAAACTTTCGAGTGCTGCTGCGTATTTTTTTTGTTCGTACAAAGTATGAGCATAATAATATTCGGCTTGCGATGCAAAACGCGTGTGAATATTGTTTTTTGCATTTGCAAAACATTGCAAAGCCTCGTCTGTATTACCTGCTTTAAGATGAGTGTAACCATATTTAAAATCAAACTCGCCCTGTTCGCCGGACGTTAGTTCGCTGCGTTTCACCTGCTGAAAATATTTCGCCGCATCGCGATGCGAATTTTTCACATCATAATAATAAATTCCGAGCCCAAATATCAAATCGTTGCGTAACCTGCTGTCAGGATATTTGTTGATAAAAGTTTGCGCTGTAACTTCCGCATTCGGCTGTTTGAGTTTCAGAGCGCACATAGCATTGTAGTAATCAATGTTTGATAATTTTGTTTGGTCTGTTGCAGAAGTAGATGCGCGTTCCTGCAAAAACAACTGTTGCGCTTCAACGTAAACGCCTTTGTTGTACAAATCAATAGCCTTGTTGTAATTACTTTGAGCCTTTGCCGAGATACATATTATTGTCAACGAAAAAACAATTAATATGGTTTTCAATAATCTTAATTTCATAATGTTACTAATTTAATAAATTAAACTCTGCAAATTTTTAATAACCTAATTATTAAAAATTATTTTCGAGTATTTTATAAAAACTGACCGACAAAAATAATCAAAATTTGAGATAAAAAAAAGTCGCGTATAAAAAATACTAAATATTAGGTAAGTATTTTTTTTCAATTAAAATTAGGTTGGGAGAGTGCGATTGATTATAATTTTGTTTATATTTGCTACCTGAATACAATGAATACAATGAATAAAAAATGAAAATAACTTTTCACGGAGCAACTAAAACCGTAACAGGCTCAAAACATTTGATAACGCTTGCTAACGGAAAAACTATTTTACTTGATTGCGGCATGTATCAAGGATTGAGCGCGGATACGCCGGAACTTAATTCTTATTTCGGATTTAATCCAAAAGATATTAATTATCTGATATTATCTCATGCGCACATCGACCACAGCGGATTAATTCCGAAATTAGTTCGTGATGGTTTTTGCGGCAAAATCTTCGGCACTCCGCCTACTCTTGATTTGACTGAAATTCTTTTGCTAAATTCGGCATACATACAGGAAACCGATGCCGCTTACGTAAACAAAATACGGCGCAGCGAAGGCAAAAAGCCCGTACAACCTTTATACAGTCAGGATGACGTAAGAAATTCAATTCCTTTGTTTGAACCTGTCGAGTACAAAACGCCTTATTTTGTTGATGATGATATAGAAATTCAGTTTTTCGATGTTGGACACATTATAGGCAGCGCAACAACTTTTCTGAAACTTAAAGAAAATAATAGAACAACGAGTATAGCGTTCAGCGGAGATGTAGGCAGATACGGCGATCCAATTCTCAAATCGCCGCAACGTTTTCCGCAAGCCGATTACATAATTATAGAATCAACTTACGGCAACAAACTTCATGACGAAGTAGATTCATATTCGGATGTTTTAAAAAAGCACATTACCAAAACATGTATAGGAAAACGTGGAAAACTTATAATTCCCGCATTCAGCGTAGGGCGAACGCAGGAACTATTGTTTGCCCTGAACGAACTTGAACTGCGCAACGAATTGCCGAATATAGAATATTTTGTTGATAGCCCTTTATCAATCGAAGCAACGGAAGTAGTGAAAAAGCATGCAAAATATTTCAACAAAAATGTTCAGAAATTATTTTTATTTGATAATGATGTTTTCGATTTCAAAGGATTGCATTATATAAAAGATGCGGAAACATCAAAGAAACTGAACAGCAAAAAAGAACCTTGCGTGATAATTTCAGCATCGGGAATGGCTGAAGCAGGACGCGTAAAACATCATATCGCAAACAGCATTGGCGAAAAACGCAATACAATTTTAATGGTGGGTTATTGCGAAGCCAATTCGCTCGGCGCACGATTAAAACAGCATCCCGCCGAAGTGAGAATTTTTGGAGAAAAATTTAAAGTAAAAGCCGATATTGAAGAAATAAATTCGATGAGCGCACATGCCGATTATGGCGATTTATCACAATATCTGGCTTGCCAAAATTACAATTTGACGAAAAAAGTTTTTATAGTTCACGGCGAACCCAAAGTACAGCAGGAATTTAAAATCAAATTAATCAGAAAAGGATTTTATGATGTCGTAATTCCCGAA
This sequence comes from Prevotellaceae bacterium, assembly GCA_031274595.1. Classification (GTDB taxonomy): domain Bacteria; phylum Bacteroidota; class Bacteroidia; order Bacteroidales; family UBA932; genus JAIRKV01. The sequence goes on from JAISPX010000076.1 coordinate 8,353, forward strand.
TTACATCAATCTTTCGGTCTTAAATAGTAAAATAAATATCATCAGCATAAATAAAATATGAATACAAACAAAATCATCGAAGAGTTAAAAAGACAGGGAAAATTAATCGGTGCTTCGATTGCCGAAATTAAAGATTATCCCGAAGCCGGAATTTCATTCAAGGACATAACTCCTGTTTTGCAATCAGCCGAATTGTTCAACAAAGTAAATACGGCATTGGTAGAATTATGCAAATGTTTCGGCAAAATTGATTTGGTAATATCGCCCGAATCGCGCGGCTTTCTTTTCGGACCTGTGGTCGCCGACAGACTCGGAGTGGGATTTGCGCCAGCCCGCAAATCGGGAAAACTTCCGCGAACCGTGATTGAAGAGCCTTATGGAAAAGAATATGGAACAGATATGATTCAAATTCACATGGATGCTGTTGCAAAAGGTCAGCGTATAATAATTGTTGACGATGTGCTTGCCACAGGCGGCACGGCAAATGCAATTGCAAAACTTGTAGAACGTCTTGGCGGAATTGTTGCAGGTTACGTCTTTTTTATAGAATTATGTTATCTCGATGGCGCAAATTTTCTCGGAAACCATAACGTCTTGTCGCTGGTGGAGTATAAGTAATTTGTGAACAAAACTGTATATAAACTGTGATTTTTTGCGACATTTTGGTTTTAATGAAATAAAAATTAATTTTGTGCATCTATTTATGGTAAATTATTAATCGGTTATGAAAAAAATATCTCTATTACTGTTGATTGCTGCGTGTATTTGGTCATGCAGCAGCGTTCCAATTACAGGACGCAAACAATTAATGCTGGTTTCGGAAACAGATGTTTTAGCATCGAGTTTCGACAGTTACAGCGCATACATGAAAGCAGCAAAAAAATCAACCGACAAAAATGCGGCAACATTAGTAACAAAAGTAGGTCAAAGAATTGCCGATGCCGTTGAATATTACTACAAATCTAACGGCATGGAAGAAATGATTAAAAGTTATGCGTGGGAATTTAATCTTGTAGAAGATGAAAATGTGAACGCTTTTTGCATGCCGGGCGGAAAAATTGTCGTTTACACAGGAATTTTACCCGTTACCCAAGACGAAACAGGATTGGCGGTAGTGCTTGGACACGAAGTTGCTCATGCAGTTGCAAAACATGCCAACGAAAGAATGTCGCAACAAATGGTTATCGCATACGGAGCAGAAGCAGTAACTTCATTATTGGGAAATACATCGGATAAAGTGAAATCAATTGGAGGAACAGTTCTCGGTCTTGGCGCACAATTTGGCGTAATGTTGCCGTTCAGCAGAAAACACGAACTTGAGGCTGACCATTTAGGTTTAATATTTATGGCGATTGCCGGATATAATCCCGAAGCGGCAGTTCCGTTTTGGCAACGAATGTCGCAACCGTCAGGCAGCGCAGTAGAAAATACCGTACTTGAATTTTTTAGCACTCATCCTTCGGGCGAAACACGAATAGCGGATATTCAAAAAGAATTGCCCGAAGTAATGGAAATTTATAATGCGCTTTGGGAAAACAATAAATCAACAAATACGAACAATACCAACACAAAACCTGCAAACATAAAGACTGATGAAAAATGGCATTTTTAATCTACATTCAAGCAGCCTTTTTTTCGTCTTCTGTTTATTTTTGTTTGCGCGGTTTCATTTCGACCGATATACATTTTTTTTATTATTTTTGCGCAAAATATAAATTTGAATGTTTATAGAAAATATAAAAAATGAAGATGTAAATCTGCTCGAATGTCGTTCATTCAAAGGTGAAATAATAGTTGTGGACACGTTAGAAAAACTTGATGATGCAGTCAAATATCTGCAAAATCAATCATACGTAGGATTTGACGCCGAAGCGCGACCGCGATTTACAAAAGGCTCAAAACGCCATATCTCACTTTTGCAATTTGCAACAAACGACAAAGCCTTTCTTGTACGTATTGATATTATAGGGCTTCAAAAACCGATTATAAATATTTTTGAAAATACGAAAATAACAAAAGTAGGCTCGGGGCTGACAGATGATATGCGTACATTGAAAAAACTGAGACGCTTTAATCCCGCCGGTTTTATTGATTTGCAACAATATTCAAGCGAATTTGGAATAAAAGACAACAGTTTGAAAAAAATAACCGCAATAGTACTCGGCTTCAGAATATCAAAATCACAACGTTTATCAAACTGGGAAAAAGACGAATATACATCTGCTCAAAAACTCTATGCGGCAACAGATGCATGGGCATGTTTTAAAATATATCAGAAATTAAACCAAACAAAACAGCCGTAATAAAAAATCATGCATAAACAAATCATATTAAAACCCAAACGGGACGAATCGCTTAAACGTTTTCACCCATGGATATTCTCGGGCGCGATTGCAAAATATACCGAAAAACCAACCGATGGCGAAATTGTAGATGTGCTTACAAATGACAAACTGTTTATTGCGCGCGGACATTATCAAACAGGCTCTATTGCCTGTCGGATTATTACATTCGAAAATGAAGAAATTGACGAGAAATTCTGGTTCAAACGAATTTCAAACGCATATAAATTACGCGAAAAATTAGGACTTGTAAAAAATGAACAAACCACAGCATACCGCCTCATACACGGCGAAGGAGATATGTTGCCCGGTCTTATTGTCGATATTTACGGACAAACCGCCGTAATACAAGCACATTCCGCAGGGATGTTGTACGAACGCAAGATGATATGCGAAATCCTGAATAAAATTTACGACAGCAAACTGACCGCAATTTATGATAAAAGTTCGGCAACAGCGCCGATTAATCCAGACACAAATGTTGTTGACGAATATCTTTTGGGAAATAAAAAAGAAGATATTGTATTGGAATACGGAAACAAATTTTTGGTTAATTGGGAAGAAGGTCAAAAAACAGGATTTTTTCTCGACCAGCGCGAAAATCGTAAGATACTGGAACAATACACGGAAAAATCGCATGTGTTGAATACATTTTGCTATACAGGCGGATTTTCGGTATCGGCGTTGCGCGGCGGCGCAAACCTTGTTCATTCGGTTGACAGTTCGCAGAAAGCCATTGAACTGACACAAAAAAATATAGAACTGAACTTCGGCAAAAACGTAAATCATCAGACATTTGCAGATGACGCATTTTCGTTTATCCGAAACGCCGAAAATAATTTTTATGACGTAATAATTCTCGACCCGCCAGCCTTTGCAAAACACAATTCGGCGCTGAAAAATGCAATTCAGGCTTACAAAAGACTTAATGCCGCCGCTATTGCAAAAATCAAACCCAATGGAATTTTATTTACATTCAGTTGCTCGCAGGCTGTTGATAAAACAAGTTTTCGCAATGCAGTTTTTTCGGCGGCAGCCATCTGCAAACGCAATGTACGCATACTGCATCAACTTACGCAGCCTGCCGACCATCCCGTAAACATTTATCATCCCGAAGGCGAATACCTGAAAGGACTTGTACTTTATGTAGAATAAAAAATATCCAGCATGATGAAAAAAATATTTGTATTTGCAGCAGCAATAATAATCGCAGGCAATATTTTTGCTCAAGATTCGTTTATAGTAATTTCAAAACAGGACATGAAATTAAGACGATATGATGTAACAGGAAATGTACTCGAAGAATACCCCATAGCCTGCGCCAAAAATTACGGCAATAAAAAGAAAAGAGGCGACAACAAAACGCCAGAAGGCGTTTTTACAGTTCAGCAAATCCAAAATGCATCTGCATGGACACACGATTTTGGCGATGGAAAAGGGCAAATTAAAGGCGCTTACGGCTCTCACTTTATCAGATTAAAAACAGGATTTCAAGGAATAGGAATTCACGGAACACATGCGCCCGAATCAATAGGAACACGTGCAACCGAAGGCTGCATAAGATTGAGAAACGAAGATTTGCTCAAACTTGTAAAAAACGTAAAAACCTCGATGGTAGTAATCATCACAACGTCAAAAGAAGATGCAATGGCGGATTAAGAAAATGGTTAATGATATAATGCTATAATGGTAAATACAGCTCCGTCATTGCGGGCTTGACCCGCAATCTCACTTTCAACTTTATGAACTTTATAAACTTTATAACTAAAGTACCGCGAGACCTTCGGGGTGTACCGCAAAACCTTCGGGGTGTACCGCGAAACCTTCGGGGTGTACCGCGAGACCTTCAGGGTGTACCGCGAGATTCTCGCGGTAGACAGGAAAACAAAAGGAAACAATCCTCAAAAATTGTTTCCTTTCGTTTATAAATCAAATTATTTTTCAGCGCTTACTTGAAATTCTTAGCAAAGAAACCCATCGTGCAACGGTACATTTCCAATCTGTTTTCTTCGTGTCCGAAGCCGTGTCCTTCGTTGTATTTCACCATGTAGGGAACGGAAAATCCTTTGGCTCTCAACTGACTGACAATCTGGTCGGATTCGTTGATATTGACGCGCGGGTCGTTTGCCCCCTGAATCACAAAAAGCGGTTTCGTGATTTTATCAATCTGATATACAGGCGAGACTTCTTTGGCTATTGCCGCTTCTTCCGGATTGTCAAGATCGTACCATATTTCCTTTACCATGTCTTTGAGCGGTTTCCAGTATTCGGGGAAAGATTCGAAAAAGGTAAAGATATTGGAAACACCCACATAATCAACGCCGCAGGCATACAGGTCGGGCGTTTTTATCAAGCCCATCAGCGTGGCGTATCCTCCGTGACTTCCGCCATAAATGGCGATTTTGTCCTTGTCTATCCAGCCCTGTTTCAGGACATAACGCACACCGTCTTCCACATCGTCCATCGCTTTCCGTCCCACTTGTTTAAATCCGGC
>JAISPX010000127.1 GCA_031274595.1 Prevotellaceae bacterium
TCGCGGATAAAATTATTTGGAGAAAGACATTGAACCGGAGTTCATTCCCATATCAATACCTTTTATTCTTTTATACAGGTCCACAGCATAATTATCCGTCATTCCGGCGATATAGTCGATAACTCCAAGTACTTTCATATAAGGCGCTTCCATATCGAAAAGAAATTGGCGCGGAATCAGCTGTACGGCTTTATCTTCCATTTTCCGTCGTTGTTCTTTGGGTTTAAGTATCGGAGGAATAAAATGTTGCAACAGTTCGCGCATAACATTGTAACCCGCATTTTCGATTTCAACGACCGAACGGTGATTGTAAATGTTTTCGACCGAAAATTTTGCGATATCCGACAGTGAGGAATTGTCTTTTTTAATCAGGTCATAAAGAGAGATATCCGCAACTCCGGACAATATTCGGCACAGATTTTCCTTAAACAGTTCGCTTGTGCGGTAAATCAGTGAACCGATTGATTTTGCCCGCAGATAGGATATTTGCGAGTTTTTATCTTCAATGGCAAACAACCGGTTTTCAATCTGTTGAGTTTTGTCGCTTTCCAGTTCTTTGAGCAGTCGTAAAAATACTTCGATACATTCGTTATGCTCGATAATGCGCAGGCGGTGAGCATCTTCCAAATCAATTATATTGTAGCAAATATCGTCGGCGGCTTCGACAAGCCATACAAAAGGATGTCTGTAATATGTATCTGCAAGATTATCCGACGATTGTGCGTTTGCCGTTAAATCCCTTTTCATTGCCGTTTCGGTAACGATTTCGCGAAAAACATCTTTATCAGCCTGTAGATAACCGAATTTCTTGCGATGGATGATTTTTTTACTGATAGCAGTCGATGCGCAGGGATATTTTATTATTGAAGCCAAAGTCGAAAAAGTCAAGCCTAATCCGCCCGATTCCTTGCCTGACTGTTTGGATGTTAAACAGCGGATAGCGTTTGCGTTACCTTCGAAATTCGTCAAATCCGCCCAGTCGGTTTCGGAGAAATTGCTTTTAAACGCCGAATCCGCTTCTTTTTCTCTAAAATATTCTGCAATAGCATCTTCCCCCGAATGTCCGAACGACGGATTTCCAATATCATGACATAAACATGCGGAAGCAACTACATCCTGTAAATCATGCAGATAGAACTCACGGCTTTCGGCGGTCAAATCCGACGGATATTTTGATACGATAAATTCTCCCGCAATGGCAGCCAGAGAACGCCCGACGGACGACACTTCCAGCGAATGAGTTAATCTGTTGTGAACAAAGATACTGCCCGGCAAAGGGAAGACCTGCGTTTTGTTCTGCAGCCTCCTGAACGCCGATGAAAATATAATGCGGTCATAATCACGTCGATATATTGAGCGGGAGTGCTCCTGTTCGGTACTTTTTCCGGTTCTTTTGTTCGAATATATTTTGTTTAAATCCATGTTAATCGCTAATATTGTGAATATTACAGTGCTTTTAATGCTTTGTCCAGCAATGCCGCAAGGTTTTCGCAGGCAATTTCTCTGATTTCCGAATTTCCTATACCTTTGTTTAATACAAAGTGAACGAAACCGCTTTCTCTTTTTTTATCTTTTCCGATAGCTTCCAGCAAGTTAGCCGCAGTTATATCCGTCGAGACAGGCAAGCCTGTTTTTGTCAGGATATTTTTTATCCGCATAAATTCCTCATTTGTAATCAGATTCAGCAGTTCCGAAATTTTTGCTGCAATCACTAATCCGATGCTTACAGCTTCCCCGTGCAGGACGTTTTTCGAATGTTTTTCAACAGCATGACCGAAAGTGTGTCCCAGATTCAATTTTTTTCGTTCACCCGATTCTTTTTCGTCGGCTTCGACAATCAGGGCTTTGATTTTCAGACTGTTTTCAACGATAAAATCAATCCGTTTTTTTTCACAGTTCAAAATAGCATCCACATTGTCCTCTACATACGAAAATAAAGCGGCATCAGCTATCAGACCGCTTTTAATCACCTCAGCCATACCGGCTTTCAGTTCCCGCGCCGGAAGCGATTTCAGGGTTTTAGGGTCGCACAGAACAAAATCGGGCTGGTTGAAAACCCCGATCATATTTTTATAGCCGTCGCAGTTTACGCCGTTTTTGCCGCCGACACTTGCATCTACCTGAGCCATAAGGGTTGTCGGGACAAAGCCGAATTTCACGCCCCGCATGTAAATTGAGGCAATGAAACCGGTCATATCGCACACAATACCACCGCCAAAGCCCACAATAACACTCTTTCTGTCGGCGCCGCCGGCGATAAGCTGCCTTACTGTCCGCAGAACGGTATCCAGGGTTTTATGCTGCTCGCCCGCAGGCATTGTTATCACAGTCGCGTTTTTGGGGAAAACATCTGCATACAAGTCTGATATGCTTGGATTTGTCAGGATAAAAACCTTTGCCGAATCAAGATAATCGGAAAGATTTTCGATGTTTTCTCCTATCAAAATTGAAGAAGTGCGACCGTCCGGAAGTTTTAAAATCATTGTTATACCAATTTTTTCGTTTAATAAACCGCAAAGATAATGATTTAATTGTAAAATTTCCATAAAAATTTTGTGCGTTTTACAAATGAAAAATCGACAGAAAATTATTAAGTTAATATTTTAATTTACAAAATATTGCATTAATTATGCAATGGAAATATTATTTTTTAAAAACATTATATAATTACTGCATATCTTTATAATATATTTAAATTAAATTATATACATAAATAAAATAAATTATATGCCTAAATTATGGTATCCGCAAATATAAATATCCATGTAAATATTTTATTATAAATAAATTATAAATGTAATGTATTAAATACATTATTTTATAATAACATAATGTATTAAATACATTATTATTTTAAGATATTATATATCAACAGTATAATTCATTTTTCGACGAAAAGAATACCGCCGTTTCACAAAGATAAAAAAACGTGAATTTATGATAAAAAAAATTGCATTAGTGTATTTTCTAAAATTTTGTGTAAATTTGCAGCATAAAACTTCGAATATTTTTATAGTAGTTTTTGTTTAATTTAATTGTATAGACATTGGAACCTCCGAGTAGCCCGTATT
>JAISPX010000129.1 GCA_031274595.1 Prevotellaceae bacterium
TAACGTTGTCTCCCTTTTATAATACCGGATTTAACGCTTTTACAGCATGAACATTTTGGACAATTCATATATTATTATTTTTCTGCAAAGATACAAAGATATATTTAATTAGCAATGCCTTTAATTAATATATAAAATTTGTTAATCAGACACATAACTCCTTGTTCGGGTTAAGGTCATAATTCATCATTTTCACCTTTATAAACTTTGTTTCAGGATTGTTGTAGTATGAAAACCATCAAATGCGCTTTGCCGATTTGTAATTTCGTCTTTCGGAATAAAGATGGTACTCATAGTATTCTTTTTAATTAAACATATATTTATTTTATTGAAATTTCCATGTGCGCAGTAGGACACTCCAAACGCTCGGGAGTGCACTCTCTTCGCTCGGGAGTGAATAACTTTGCGTGGGAGCGTACTCTCTTTGCTTCGGAGTACACTCTTTTCGCTCGGGAGTAAATCACTTTGCGATAGAGTGCACTCTATACTGCCGGGAGCGTCCCCCTTTTGCTTGGGAGTGTCCCCTTTTTGCTCGGGAGCGTACTCTTTTCCGTTGGGAGTGTCCCCTTTTCGCTTGGGAGTGTCCCCTTTTCGCTTGGGAGTGAACTCTCTTACGTTGGGAGTGTACTCCGAAACTTTGGGAGCGTTTCCTGAAATTGAAAGTTTTTCCATAATTATGTCAACATTCTTTGCAATTAAATTAAAATTTGTCCCATAATTTACATTATGTTAAGTTTTAAATACAAGATAATCAGCGAAATGATGATTTTTGAGGGGCAAAAATCAAAAAGATAAAATTTGCAACTTATTGAAAAATAGATTAGTTTTGTCGCCAAAATTAACATAATGTAAATTATGGGACAAATTTTTTTGGGGGAGTGTTAAAAAATTTATAAATTAAAATAAAAAATTATATTTTTGTCAAGAAATTTAATCAAAAAAATGGATTCTCATAATTTTAATGAAAGCATGCAACGCGAACAAGCGAAACAAAAACGAGCCGATGATTTTTATTTGAAACATTTAGGCGCAACAGATATTGTTCGTTACAACCGTAACACAGCGGCAGATATGAAAGTGCAACGCATGGATATTGATGTTTCGTTTAGACATAAAGATAAGCTTATAAATATCTCCGAAAAGTTTCGGGAAAAAGATTTTAATGATTTATATATTGAATTTTACAGCAAGTTTCCAAATACACGCGGCTGGCTCGACAAATCTCAAGCAGATTACATAACTTATTTTTTCCCGACACGAGTATTTCTGATTGATGAAAAAAAACTTGGTGAATTTTATAAAAATTATTTATCGAAAGCCGTATCAGAAGATACTTTCAAGCGTTTGATAGAGCAAAATCCAAATACCAACGCACAAAAACGGCTTTGCATAAATATACAAAATCGCAGTTATCGCACACAAATAATTCAGGCATATAATCAAATCGAAAATGCGTCTTGGTACACAATGGGAATCGCAATTCCTTTTAATGTTTTATCTGATTTTGGAATTTATTGCAAAGAATTTAATTTTTAACGGCACAACGCGTAAAATGTATATTTTTAAAATATTTGTGAAAATTATCTTGAATCTAACTTAATCATTGATATGAACGCTGCAAGACGTTTTTTGTTTGGATATCGCTTTGAATACGAACGCAATGCCAATAATAAAAGGAACAATACCGCCAATCCTGAAAGAAATATCAACAACAATCGCCATCTGTCGGTAAGCAAGCCGATAGTCGTAAAAACAACAATATGTATTGACATTATTAGCCAAAACGACCCTGATATTATTTTTTTGCTTCTCATTATTTATAATTTTTAATCAACAAGTTAAACAATACCTTCGCGTAAAATATCGTGTATGTGAATCACGCCTACATATTTGTCATCATGCGTTACAAGCAGTTGTGTTATCTTGTTTTTTTCCATAGTTGTGAATGCTTTTATTGCCAATTCGTTACTGTCTATTGTTTTGGGATTTAGACTCATAATATCTTGGGCATTAAGAGTTTTTGTGTCAATTTCGCGTTGCAACATTCTGCGTAAATCTCCATCGGTAATAATTCCCGTGATGTTTCCGAAATCATTTACAACGGCAGTTGAACCAAGATAATTTGACGAAATTTCTATAATCACATCTCGTATTATATCAGTATTTTTCACTTGCGGTTTGGCTTTGCTCATAATATCTCCAACGCGGGTATATAATTTCTTTCCCAGCGAACCTCCCGGATGCACACGTGCAAAATCGTCGGCAGAAAAACCGCGCATTTTCAAAAGACAAATAGCCAAAGCATCTCCAATCACAACTTGAGCGGTTGTGCTTGATGTTGGCGCAAGATTATTCGGACAAGCCTCTTCGGCAACTGTTGCCTGCAATATAAAATCGGCTTGCTGCGCCAAATACGAATTGATATTCGATACCAAAGCGATTATTTTATTTCCCATTTTTTGAATAAGAGGAATCAGCAGTTTTATTTCGGCTGTATTGCCGCTTTTCGACATGCAAATTACAACATCATCGGGTTGAATAATACCAAGATCGCCATGAATAGCATCTGCCGCATGCATAAATATTGACGGCGTACCTGTTGAATTAAGCGTTGCAACGATTTTTGTCGCAATATTTGCACTTTTACCTACGCCTGTAACAATAACACGACCTTTTATGCTATGAATAAATTTTACGGTGTTTATAAAATCATCATCAACAAAGTCAGATAATTTGCGCACCGCATCTGCTTCGGTTAATATTGTGTTGATGGCAAGTTGTTTAATTTGATTATTATCTATCATATTAAAAAATTATACGTTGCAAATTTACATGAAATATTTTGAACTGCGAAGCCTTCAACAAAATTAATTACACATAAAAATAAAAACAATTCGTGTTTTATTGAAAAAATTCTTGTTTTTTTAATAAAAACTTGCAGGTTATAAATTTTTTATACCTTTGCATTTGGAAAGTGGAAAAATTTGGCTGCTTGCAACCACACAAAAAAATGCTAAAATGCAATAATGACAATGTCTGTCGCAAAATTTCAGCCTTATATTTTCCTTAAATTTTAAATTAAATTATATTTATATTATGGGATTTTTATTCACATCAGAATCGGTTTCGGAAGGACATCCGGATAAAGTTGCCGATCAAATTTCAGATGCAATTCTTGACGAATTTTTACGTCAGGATGAAGATGCAAAAGTTGCTTGTGAAACACTTGTAACTACAGGATTAACAGTAATAAGCGGCGAAGTAAATTCGACAGGTTACGTTGATGTACAAACTATCGCTCGGCGTGTTATTAATCGTATCGGCTACACCAAAGCCGAATATATGTTTGATGGAAATTCGTGCGGAGTAATTTCGGCAATTCACGAACAGTCATCCGATATTAATCAAGGCGTTGTACGCAAAAAAACAGAAGAGCAAGGCGCCGGCGACCAAGGCTTAATGTTTGGCTACGCTTGCGACGAAACAGATGATTTTATGCCGTTGTCATTGTCGCTGTCGCAAATATTGGTACACGAGTTGTCGGTTATTCGCCGCGAAAACAAACAAATGAAATATCTGCGTCCCGATTCCAAATCGCAAGTAACCATTGAATACGGCGACGATAATAAACCTAAAAAAGTGCATACTATTGTTGTATCAACACAACATGATGAGTTTGACGAAGAAAAGGCTATGCAGGAAAAAATAAAAGATGATGTTCTCAAAATTCTTATTCCTCGTGTAAAAAAACGTTTGCCTAAACAGATTCAGAAAATAATTGGCGACAAATTTATATTACATGTAAATCCGACAGGAAAATTTGTTATCGGAGGTCCGCACGGCGATACTGGATTAACTGGTCGTAAAATTATTGTTGACACTTACGGAGGAAAAGGCGCTCACGGCGGCGGCGCATTTTCGGGAAAAGATCCGAGCAAAGTTGACCGCTCTGCCGCTTATGCCGCACGCCATATAGCAAAAAATATTGTGGCGGCAGGAATTACAAGCGAAATACTTGTTCAGGTTTCGTACGCAATAGGAATCAGCAAGCCGATAAATATTTATGTAAATACCTACGGAAAATCGAAAGTGAAATACAGCGATGAAGAAATTGCCGATAAGATTTCAAGAATTTTCGACTTGCGTCCTGCCAAAATTATTGAACGTTTGGGATTGAAAAATCCTATTTTTGAGGAAACCGCAGCCTACGGACATTTTGGACGCAATTGCTATAAAAAGAACATCGATCTTATTCGTAACGGCAAAAAAGTGAAAAAAGACATTGAATTTTTTGCATGGGAAAAACTTGATTATGTTGAGAAATTGAAAAAAGAGTTTTTATCCCAAATTACTCATTAGAAAATTACTAATCGCTTCAAGTTATTGAAACATAAATTATTATTAAAGAAAATCTCTAATGCGTAGCGTTAGGGAAAAAACAGATTAAATTTTGTGTAATAGTAGTTTGTAGATATGGATTTCGCTAATGCTGAATTTGGGTTTATAATATAAAAATAATTGGAATTGGTAATATTACAGAGATATTATGTTTGTAATTCCTATAAATAACATAATTAATGTACATATTTCTATATAAATTTACTAATTCCTTATTTTCATAGGAATGCAGCCGTTATTCACATGTCAACTGCATATTATCTCATAGTTGAAAATCTTGGCGGACAAGACTGGCCTACGGCTGCCGACCAAACTGAAAATCCTAATATTACCGATTATATTTTAAATGCAGCATTTCATCCTGTCAAAGTTGACCCTCGCGCTCCTATTCATTTTGAGCCATCGGGAACAACGCAAGCAGTTACAACTTCTGCATTAAACAAAAATTGGGCAGGCACAGACCCTGGAAATGTTTCTTCGGCTGTTGGCGCTGCAATGGAAACAGGGCAATTTGTTAATGATTATGCAAAAATTGGAGAATGGTTTTATAAAAATCCCGAACGTGGAGTTCCCGTTCTTGAATATAGCGAAGTTTGTTTTTTACAGGCTATTGCCATAGAAACAAACGTCTTAACTTCGGGCAATGCAAAAGATTTTTACGAAGCAGGCATAACTGCTAATATGCAAAAATTTAACATTCCCGCAGCAAAAATAACTGCTTATCTTAATTCCGAAGATGCGAATTATTATGGAACAACTGCAAAATATGACCATACGGCAGGAACATCTAACACCGCATTAGACAAAATTATTACACAAAAATGGATTTCTCATTTTGTGGAAGGTTCGTTTGAAGCATGGGCAGATCACCGTTTGTATCATAAGCCAACATTAATGCCGTTTGCTCATGTAAATTCGAGCGTATTTACAATGAATCCGAGCGACCAGACAAACAATACGCCCAACGCTTATATTAAACGCGGTTATTATCCAGCAACAGAACAAACATTAAATGCCGTAAACTATAATGCTGCTGTTGCACGCATGGGTTCAAACAGCATACAAAACAATATTTGGTGGGATGTTGATTAATTTAATGAATTATAAATTTAAATAATTAACTTTGCAAAAAGTTTGAAATGAATTGCTCGACGTTAAACAGTCGGGCAATTCTTTATAAAATCTAATATTATGAAATTATTTTTAAAATATTTTGGAATTTTGGTAATATCATCAACCATGTTGATAGCCTGTAAAGAAAAACAGCAAATAAATGAAAACACAAAAGTGTGGGCTTGGCTTTCAGGCTCGTTTATATCAACTCAACCCGACACAACAGCGACAGAACTGTTGGAATATTATTTTAATAAAGCAAAAGAAACAGGTGTTGATGCAATAATTATTGAAGTGCATGGAGGATATCCCAAAACAGATTCAACCAATATTACTGATTTTGTTGATTACGAAGCAATCAATATTATCAATAAAACTTTGCCTTATGCAAAAAAATACGGTATAGAAATTCATGCTTGGATTTGGACAACAAATCGCTGCGAAAAAAATCTGCGTGCAGCACATCCCGATTGGTATCAGGTGAACGCCGAAGGAAATTCGTGTTTGGATATAAAACTCTACAATCGTGAACATTATCGCTGGCTTTGTCCATCACGTCCCGATGTATTGGAATATTTGAAAGACAGAGTTGCTGAATTGGCAAAAATCGACGGTATTGCAGGCGTTCATCTCGATTTTATTCGTTATCCAGATGCAATATTGCCATACGGATTGCATGAATCGCGGGGAGTTGTGCAGGATAAAGTGTATCCTCAATGGGATCATTGTTATTGTGAATTTTGCCGTGCAAATTTTAAAACACAAACAGGAATTGACCCGCTGGAACTCGATGACCCAACCGAAAATGCCGAATGGATGCAATATCGCTGGGATGCAATTACTAAATTGACAAACGCTCTTGCAGAAGAAATTCATCGTTACGAAAAAATTGCAACTGCGGCGGTTTTTGCTTCGCCTGAAGAATCGAGAAAACTTGTGCGTCAGGACTGGGCTAAATTTACCGAATTGGATGTAATATTTCCTATGATATATCACAAATTTTATGACGCCGAAGATATTTGGATTGAATTGGCGACTCACGATGGCGTTGAAGAAATGGCGGCAAACAAATGCAAAGGATATTTATGTTCAGGTTTGTTTATTGGTCATGTTCCTATTGACAAAATTGACGAAATGATTGGTTATGCAACAAACGGAGGCTCAAAAGGAATTTGCTTTTTCTCGCTCGAAGGCATTAACAAAATTCCCAATTATTGGGAAAAACTGCAAGAGTCAATAACAAAATACAAAAAACATTGAAGATATTAAATTCAATAAAATTAGGCGTCTTACACAAGATGCCTAATTTGTTATCGTTTTTATACCAAAAAGCCATCAAAGTACGCTTCTTGTTATTTACTATTTTGTTATTTACGATTTACTATTAACCATTGTATCATTAACCACTAAGAAAATTTTGTTCTCCAAAATTTTCACGGAAAAGACCTAAATGATTGCGAAAAACTTGCTCATAAAAACTGCCCGAAACCCTTGCTGCGTAAGGGACTTATGCCTGTCTTTACACAGCGCCGCACATACCCCACTGTATAAAAATGTTAAAACATATAAACGCTGTCCCACGTTGCGGACGCGTTCCCACAAGTTCTGCGGAGTCGTCCCATGTTGCGGACGGGTTCCCGCAACTTGCGGGATGTCGTCCACGCTTTGGGATTTGTTTCGGAGCGAGTTTTTACGCATGATTAATGATAAAATGGTTAATAGTAAATTTTTGCTGTCCGCTAAAAGATAAAAACAGGTGTAATGGACAAAATTTAGGCTTTTTTTTAGACATTTTTTCCAAGTGGACAAAATTTAGGCTCAAATTCAATCATGATATGAACCCTTTGCAAGGCAAAATTGTTAATAATATGTTGATATTTAGCGTATTATATTGCCAATACATCATATTTTTTTAGTATCTTTGTAGCATGATTAATAAAAATTACTGCTGTCCGCTAAAAGATAAAAACAAACAAATCACCTATCTGAAACGCCTATACAAAGGTGAATCAGACTTATAATTAAAAAAGTAAGCCCCCTGTTAAAAATTGAATGCTAATTGGACAGCATTTGG
>JAISPX010000167.1 GCA_031274595.1 Prevotellaceae bacterium
ATGAATTTTGTTATAAGTTTAACCGGCGATACTTCGGTGAAAAACAGTTTGACAGGTTGTTAATTGCTGCTGTTTCATATAAAAATCATTTTAGGTATCATATACGGTAATCATTTAATATTAATTTGCCTCTATATAATACAATTTCTGCTCGGGAAAATTCAGTATTTATTAGTATATGAAGTTCTTTAGGAGTTGTATATTTAAACTACAATCTTAACAGATTTTCTATGTTTGTAGTGTCTTTGCGAACCTTTAAGGTGCGCAGTCCGATTAACCATTAGATTGATTAATAACAAACTGTATATAGTTTTATTAAGGAACGAATAGGCATAAGAATCTGCTGTTTATTTGAGCCCTTCATCGGATTTGAACCGACGACCTGCTCATTACGAATGAGCTGCTCTACCACTGAGCTAAAAGGGCATTACAAGTTGCAAAGGTAATATACTTTTTTCAAAAGTAAAATTATTTTATTTGTTTTAAAAAATTATCCGTGAGTTCATCAAAAACTTTTGCGTGAATATCGTTTGTGAAAATGATAGGAATTCCATCATCGCCGCCTTGTCGAATCGACTGGACTATCGGGATTTGAGCCAAAAATGGAATTTGCATTTCTGCAGCAAGATTTTTTCCGCCGTCCATTCCGAAAATATAGTAACGATTTTCGGGTAATTCTTTCGGCGTAAACCAAGACATATTTTCAACCAATCCAAATATGGGAATATTAATTTTTTCTTGTCTGAACATGTTTATTCCTTTTATTGCATCTGCAATAGCAACCGGTTGCGGAGTGGTAACAACAACAGTTCCATCAAGTTTCAATTCCTGAGTCATTGTGATATGAATATCGCTTGTTCCGGGCGGAAGGTCAATCAGCAAAAAATCAAGTTCGCCCCAATATGTTCCGCCGGCAAGTTGCCGCAGAGCACTTGTTGCCATTGGCGCTCGCCAAATAAGAGCATCATCATGATTTATAAAAAAGCCTATTGACATTATTTTTACGTTGTAACGCTCGACAGGTTCAATCAATTCAAAATTTTCAACTTTTACCATCATAGGTTGTGTATTTTGAATTCCAAACATTTTTGGAACCGATGGACCGTAAATATCCGCATCAACCAAACCTGTTTTAAATCCTTTGTTTGCAAGCGATACTGCCAGATTTACCGATATTGTTGATTTTCCTACGCCGCCTTTTCCCGACATTATTGCAACAATTTTTTTTACATTTTGTAAAACATAATTTATTTGCGACTGCTCGTGTTTTGCCGTATTTTGTTGCTGTTTCTGTTCCATGATATTGATTTTCACCGATGAAAATGTTTCGGTTAATAACCGCTCACATTTTTTTTTGATTAATGTAGCAAACGGGTCTTTTTGTTTTTTTGTCAAAAAATAAAAAGATATTTCATTGTCGGAAATACTAATGTTTTCAATCATTCCGAGTTCCACTATGTTTTTTTCAAACTCGGGATGTATAATTTGTTCAAGTTGCGATAAAATATTTTCTTTATTTAAATTCATCTTTTTAATAATATAAAATCGGCAAGAGCAATTGCTGTAATAGCCTCAATAATAACAGGGATACGCAAAGCAATGCAAGCATCATGCCTGCCGTGTATTTTTAAATCTGATATTTTTTGATTTTCAAAATCGAAAGTTTGTTGATTTTTCATAATGCTTGATGTTGGTTTTACGGCTACGCGAAAAATCAAATCGTTGCCGTTTGTAATTCCTCCCACAACGCCGCCGGCATTGTTCGTGGCAGTTTTTCCGTGTTCATTGATTATAATATCGTTATGCTCGCTGCCACGCATATTTGCCGATGAAAATCCTGCGCCAAATTCTATTCCTTTAATTGCAGGAATTGAAAAAGCGAGATGTGCAATTTGCGATTCAACCGAATCAAAAAAAGGCTCGCCCAAACCTACAGGAATATTTTTTGCAACACATTCAATAATTCCGCCAAGCGAATCACCATTTGAAATTGCACTTTCTACGGTTTTGTCTATATCGGTTTCGCCGCCTACTTTAATTATTTTTGCATTTATATTTATTTCGGGAATATTTTTTTTGGCGATAACGCCGGCTGCAACCAAAGGCAGAGTGAGCCTTCCCGAAAAATGTCCGCTGCCGCGATAATCGTTAAAACCGTAAAACTTTTTCATTGCTACAAAATCGGCGTGGTTTGGTCGAGGTTGAGTTTTGAATTGCAAATAATCTTCGGAATTTATATTTTGGTTTTTAAATAAAATCGTAATCGGAGAGCCTGTTGTAAAACCATTGAAAACTCCGCTTACAATTTGCGGCGTATCGCTTTCAATACGTAAAGTTGTTCCTTGTTTTCCGCTTTTGCGTCTTTGTATGTCATGCAAAAAATCATTTTCGCAAAGTTTAATTCCCTGACGACAACCATCAATGCAAATGCCGACGAGCGCTCCGTGCGATTCTCCAAATATGCTGATTCTGAATATTCTTCCAAAACTGTTCATAATTTTATTTTTGCAAATATATTTCTTTTAGTCCGTAATTATCTTTCAGTATATTTGTTTTATCAGAAAATCTAAACGCAATTTTCCCTTCATCATCAATAAAAAATTCGCCTGCTTTGCCAAAAGCGGCAGATTGAGATTCTGCAAGTTGCATGCATATTTCATCTATCCATGATGAAATTTTTTCTGATGCTTCGTTTTCGGATATATCCAATTTTTTGGCAACATTTTTCACGAGAATATTATCCGGTTTAACATCTGTATTCTTGAAACACAGAAAATTCATCGGAGGATATAAAGTTTCGGTTTCGGAATCATACGAAGCCGACTGATGCGTAATTTCAAAATAACCAAGACCTACAATTATAATTTTTTTGTTATTTTCAAGCAATTCGCAAATAATATTAGGTATCAGATTTTCATCCATTGTTTTCTAATTTTAGCATTTTAGCGGTGCAAGTTAAGCAAAATTTATATGCTGGCAAAATTTTAGTTTGTATGTGTCCCGTCCTGAAAAAAGTTGACAAGTTATTACTCTTTTTTTGCTGTCAACCTATAGCAGTACATGACAGATAAATATTTTTTCAATTTGGTTGGTATTTGTCGGTAATTTTGTATTTTTGCTGCTCGTTTACAAAATAAATGACAGAAGCGCCTATAAAAAAAACATGGATGGTAATAGTTAATCCCAAAGCTGGAACAGGAAAAGGATTAACGGATTGGCCTGTTATTTCAAATCAGATGTATCGCAGCGGACTTGCGTTTACTTGTGTATTCACCGAAAAAAAATATCATGCCGTAGAACTCACCGTAAAAGCAATAAACGATGGCTTTCGCAAAATTGTAGCCATAGGCGGAGATGGAACGGTAAATGAAATTGTTAACGGAATTTTTATTCAAAAAAAAGCGACTACAACCGAAATATCGCTTGCCGTGATTGCTGTGGGAACGGGCAACGATTGGGTGCGGATGCTCGGAATTCCTAAAACTTATCAGGAATCAATACGGGCAATTGTGGCTGAACAAACCATTTTACAGGATGTAGGATTAATATCGTTTTATGAAACAAAAGTAAAACATCAACGATATATGGCAAACGTTGCAGGTATGGGCTTTGATGCTAAGGTAAATCGCGTTTTCAACAGACTTAAAGAAGAAGGACGAAGCGGCAAATGGCTTTATATCATTAGTATGACAAAAACTTTATTTGGATACAGAAGCAAAAAATTCGACATTACGGTAGATGGAAAAACGATTATTCACAATACCGATGTTTTCAGCGCAAACGTAGGTATAGGAAAATACAACGGAGGAGGAATGTTACAACTTCCTCACGCCGAAATCGACGACGGACTGTTTGACATAACCGTGATTAAAAAGATGAATAAATTTAAAATTATCAAACATTTCAAAAAACTTTTCAATGGAAGAATTTATAAACTATCTAATGTTTTGCCGCTGCAAGGCAAACGAATTGAAATAGTATCCACACCTGAAAGCCCGATTGAGATTGACGGCGAAGCGCTCGGATACTGTCCGTTTATATTCGACCTTATTCCTCAAAGCATAAATGTAGTTGTAGGCGAAAATTATAAAAAATAATTTAAATATTTTTTATCCAATCAGAAAAATATATTAAAATTGCACTCTAAATTTAATTAAAAATAAATATAAACTAAAAAAACAACACTATTGTTACGGCAATGAAATCAGTAAAAAACTTTCGGAACTCTAAAGATGAGTTATTTTCCGGCGAAAGAAAAAAAAACAAAAAACCTAATCTTGGTCACAAAGGAAACTCTCAAAAAAAACGTTTTATCGAAGAATTTGATGATAATGATGACGACATAGATTTTGATTACAAAAAACGTGAATCAATCGAAGATTATTTTGATGATGAATACGATGACGAAATTTAGGCAAACTCGTTAGCTATCGTGGATTATTTCATATCATTCTTTTATCTGTTATCCTAAAAATAACAGATAATGGGATTGTATTTTAAATTGAAATATGATTGATTTTTCGCCTCGTCTGTGACGAAACATTAATATCAAACAGTCAGGAAAGTACGTATAATGTTTTTTGGGTACTAATATTATGTTCCGCATGTTCCGCCTTGCAAAGGCGAGATTTTCCATTTATCATTTCTTAATAGCAGGTTGGTATCATTTATTCGTTTTGCCGAAAAGGGTTAGTCGTTTTATCAAAAAGGGTTAACCCTTTTTGGGAGAAGCATCGGGCAGTGAAAATAATTAGTCGTTTCTCACGGAGTAAAATCAATTTTGATAAGAATTTGACTTATTAAAGAACGATTCTTACAGTTTTCGTTCAAAATCCTGTTAGTTTTTCACTTTTTATTTATACCTTTGCTATCCAAATTTATATGAATAATTAGATGAATTTTGTAGAAGAATTAAAATGGCGCGGAATGATTCAGGATATCATGCCGGGAACAGAAGAACAACTAAACAAAGAAATGACAACATCTTATGTGGGAATTGACCCTACTGCCGATTCGTTACACATAGGTCATCTTTGCAGCGTAATGATGCTGCGACATTTCCAGCGTTGCGGACACAAACCTATTGCGCTCATTGGCGGCGCAACGGGAATGATTGGCGACCCTTCGGGAAAATCGGCAGAACGTAATTTGCTTGACGAAAAAACCCTGCAACATAATCAGGACGCAATAAAAAAGCAACTTTCAAAATTTCTTGATTTCGAAAACGACACTCCAAATGCAGCCGAAATTGTAAACAATTACGATTGGATGAAGAACTTTTCTTTTCTTGATTTTGTACGCGATATAGGCAAGCATATTACCGTAAATTATATGATGGCAAAAGATTCGGTAAAAAAGCGACTGAATGGAGAGGAGCGAGACGGATTGTCGTTTACGGAATTTACATATCAACTTTTACAAGCCTATGATTTTTTGTTTCTGAATACGCACAAAAACTGCAAATTGCAAATGGGCGGAAGCGACCAATGGGGAAATATAACCACAGGAACTGAACTTATTCGCCGAATAACAGGCAGCGAAGCGTTTGCTCTTACCTGTCCGCTTATAACAAAAGCCGACGGCAGAAAATTCGGAAAAACGGAAAGCGGAAACATCTGGCTTGATGCCCGCTATACTTCGCCATATAAATTTTATCAGTTTTGGATGAACGTGAGCGATGAAGAAGCAAAACGATATATCAAAATTTTTACGTTTATTGACAAAAATGAAATTGAAAAACTTGTCGAAGAACAGGATGCAATGCCGCATTTACGCGTATTGCAAAAACGTTTGGCAAAAGAAATAACGTCTATGGTTCATTCCGAAAAAGATTACGATGCTGCCGTTGAAGCTTCGCAAATTTTATTCGGAAAATCAACATTCGAAACGCTTGCAAAACTCGATGAGCAAACATTTTTAACCGTTTTTGAAGGCGTGCCTCAATATGAAATATCGCCTTCAATAATTGATGAAACAATAAACATCGTTGAATTACTTAGCGCTGTTACAAATATTTTTCAGTCGAAAAGCGAGTTACGCAAACTTATTGCAGGCGGCGGATTGAGCATAAACAAACAAAAAATTGAAAACGCCGACAAAACAATGGGAACAAATGATTTGTTAAATAAAAAATATATTTTGGTACAAAAAGGTAAAAAAGACTATTATATTATAAAAATAAGTTGACGGAAGTTTAATTATTTCAAAAAAAATAGTAGATTTGACGCTTGAAAATAAAAAACAAAAAATATGTTTATACGAATAACACGACTTTTACTGATAATTATTGCATCAATATTTCTTGGAATGTGCATCGTCTGGTGGTTTATGTATATTGCCAAAGGCGAAGCCACATTAATGCTCAAGATTGCAATGGCAGGTACAATTGTATTGATTTTAGCAATTCTCGTATTGCAATTCTGGGAAAATCGCAAATATAAAAGAGAACAGGAAAAAATTATCACGGAACAAGAAAAAACGGATAAAAACAGAGTCTAATTTAATATAAAAAATATCAAAAACTTAAAAAAACATGGATACAAAAAAATTAGTTGTCGGAATAGACATAGGCGGCACAAACACTAAGTTCGGTATGGTTGACCGTATCGGAAACATATATGCCGAAGAAAATATTTCAACACCGCTTTACAGCGATTTTGAAGATTACATCAACGCACTGAAAAATGTTATCGAAAAACTTGAAAAAGATGTGGAAGATGCCGAAATTATCGGAATAGGAATTGGCGCTCCCAACGGAAATCACAACACAGGCGAAATATCATTTGCAGCAAATCTGCCGTGGCAGGGAACTTTGCCAATCGTTGCAAAATTGCAAAGGTTTTTTCCATCTATATGCATTACACTGGATAATGATGCAAATGCTGCCGCTATCGGCGAAATGATTTACGGAGGAGCGGCGAAAATGCGCGATTTTATTTTTGTTACTCTTGGTACGGGAGTTGGCAGCGGCTTTGTTGCAAACGGCGAAATGATTTACGGACACGATGGACTTGCAGGAGAACTCGGACACGTTATTGTAGAAAAAAACGGACGCCAATGTGGTTGCGGACGCTGCGGATGCCTTGAAACTTACACTTCTGCGCCGGGAATAAAACGCACGATTTCGGAACTTCTGGCATTAAGCAACGAAGACAGCATTTTCAGACACAAAAGCCTCGATGAATTTGAAGCAAAAGATATTGCCACTGCAGCGCAAAATGGCGACAAAATTGCAAATGACGCATTTGCAATCACAGGCGAAACTCTTGGTCTTGCTCTTGCAAATGCCGTAACGATAACTGTTCCCGAAGCAATATTCTTGTTTGGAGGACTGGCTAAAGCCGGCGATTTGATTTTTAAACCGACTATTGCGTCTTTTGAAAAAAACGTACTTAAAGTATGGAAAAATAAAATAAAAATTTTACCATCCGAATTACAAAACAAAGATGTATCAATACTCGGTTCGGCTTCGCTTGCATGGAATTCTATCAACAGAGGTCTTTGCTGATTAATATGAAAAATTAACAGAACAAATATGAAACGATATTTTATACGACTGTTCAAATTTACAATATATTTGATTGTATTGTTGTTTGTACTATTAATGTTTATTTATCTCGTAAGCAAGGACGTTATGTCCGAAAACGCAAGTCTGTTACACTTTTTAGAAGACGGACGACCTCTGGAAATGTTATGTTTAGTCGTTGTTTTTGCAATTATATATCCGTTTATAGGATTTACAACCGTAAAAATATATGTTAACAGACAAATTGCCGAAGATAAAAGCAAAATAATAGAATTATTCGACCAAAAAAAATACGCGCTTATAAGCGATGAAAATAAAGTGTTGGCGTTTCGCCCTAAAAATAAGTTTCACAGGCTTACGCGCATGAACGAAGACACATTGGAATTAAATTATTCGGATACGATTTTGAAATTTCACGGTTTGCGAAAAGATGTATATAGATTCAAACGCATGCTCGAAGAATTTGCACAAAAAAACAAAGAATAATCGACAACCCAAAAAAATAAAATTACGAGGGCTGCAACAAAAACAGCCCTTTTGCTTTTTTCAATAACCCTGACGGGGCTTTTCTATTTACGATTTTATTATTTACTATTATTGCTGTCCGCTAAACATTAAAAAAAGAGTAAAAAAACAGGGCTGATTCAACATATATAGAGTCAGCCCTTTTTGATTAATTTTGCATTGAAAAAACAAAAAAAGAACCAATGCACAAAAATACAAATTTTAGCGGACAGCCGGTATATAATCAGATATTAAAATTGCTGAATAGAGAAAAAATCAGCAAAATCAGCAAAAATATAGCAGGGAGCG
>JAISPX010000200.1 GCA_031274595.1 Prevotellaceae bacterium
CACAAAAATTTAATCTGTTTTTGCCCTAACGCTACGCATTAGAGATTTTCTTTAATAATAATTTATGTTTCAATAACTTGAAGCGATTAGTAATTTTCTAATGAGTAATTTGGGTTAAATTATTATTCTTGGATTCCGTTTGAAGCGAGTAGAATGTAATAATTTCGCTTACCTTGTGTTTTTTATTTCATAACCGTCACAATTTTATGCGGAATATTTTAAAATGTACACACTTGTTACCATAATTTTAAAAGATTCAATTTTCTTATTCGTAAAATTCGGGAGCGATTTTTTTATGCTCGACTGTAATTAATTGCTGCACTTTAAGCATCATATCTTTTACGCTTGTTGATTCTATCTCCTGCACCGAAATTTCGGGAAGAATTTTAAGATGAAACGCATGCTTTGTTTTGAGTAACATTTCGTTTTTCGGCAAAACGGCAAATGTACCATCCAATACAACGGGAAGTATTGGCGTTTTAGTTTGTTTTGCAAGTAAAAATGCGCCTTCTTTGAAACGATGAACCTGTCCATCTTTTGTGCGGGTTCCTTCCGGAAATATTGCTATACTTGCTCCGCAATTAATCCATTTTACGCTTTTATTCAACATTTTTTTTGCACTTTCTTTTGTGCCGCGTTTAATCATAATATCGCCATGAATATAAAGCATTTGACCGATAATCGGAAACGACAAAACTTCGCGTTTTGAAATCCACTTAAACACGCATGGAACGTAATACATTAGCCCGATATCCATGAATGATTGATGATTTGAAACAATAATATACGATTTATTTTTGTCAACAAATTCTTTGCCTGAGAATACGATTTTCCAAAACGGGTTGATAAGGAAAAAACATTGCTGAGTCCACCATTTCGATAATTTATGCACTATAAAACGCCGTTTATCGAATGGATAAAAAACGACAAGCGCAATTGCCGACAAAATCAAAAATATTATTGACAAAACAATAAAATATATGTAAATAATTATGTTATATATGACTCGTGTCATTTAAAAACGTGTTTGTATTTGTGCTGCAAATATAATAATTTATTATTTAATCGGTCGCTTTGTATCATGTTGGTTCTGCGGCTAAATTAAATCTTCGCTTATCGTATAAATTCTTTTAACTCGTGCTGCAATGCTTGTAAATACTTCGTATGAAATTGTTTCTAATGTTTTTGCAATATCCGTTGCTGTTGGCGAATTGCCGAAAATTTCAACTCTGTCGCCTTCTTTTGCATTTATTTCTGTGAGGTCAATCATGCACAAATCCATGCAAATGTTACCGATTGTCGGCGCTTTTGCATTGTTTATACTGAAATATGTTTTTCCTTTTCCCAAACGCCGATTTAATCCATCGGCATAGCCAATTGGAACAACTCCAATTGTTTTCGGCATTGTGCCGATTATTCCTTCGCGTCCGTAACCTACGGTTTCGCCTGCGGGAATTTTTTCAATTTGTGTGATTACGCTTGTTAGTTTGCCCACAATTTTAGTGTTTTTATGAGCAAATTCGCTGATTCCGTACATTCCTATTCCAAGTCGTACCATGTCAAACTGATATTGTGGAAATTCTATAATTCCTGCCGAATTAAGTGCATGGCGAAAAATCTTGTATGGTAATGCGGCTTTTATCTTTGCGCTTATTTTATCAAAACGTTTAAGTTGTTCAAGCGCATAATCATCGGATGTTGCAAGATGCGTAAATATTGAGCGAACTTTTACATGTTTAAGTTTTGATATTATGTTTATTAATTCATCTATTTGGTCTGCAACAAAACCTTGTCTGTTCATCCCGCTGTTTATTTTTATATGAATCGGATAATCGCTTTTTCCAAGTTTTTTGCAAGATTCATCAAATGCTTTCAGCGAACGCAAATTATGAATTTCAGGTTCAAGATTATTTCTAATCATTAATTCCTGATTCTCAATTTCTGGAGTCAATACAATTACAGGTAATTTTATTCCCGACTGGCGCAATATGACACCTTCATCGGTTGCAGCAACGCCAAGATAATCAACTCCTATAATTTGCATCAAACAGGCTACTTCATAATTTCCAGTTCCGTAAGAATTTGCTTTTACCATACACAAAAGTTTGGTTTCGGATTTAAGTTTTTTGCGAAAATAATTTATATTATAAGCCAACGAATCAAGACTTATTTCAAAATGTGCAGGTCTCGATTTTAATTCTAATCGCTCTATAACAGATTTGAGTTCAGCGTTTTCAATTATCAGTATATTTTCGTTGTTGAAAAATTTACTGTCGATGTTGCTTTTTTTTGTATTGATATTTTTTATCAGTTCAAATGGGTTGCTGTAAAAATCAATATTTATGTCGCTTTCTTTATTTTTGCATACGGCAATAAATCTTATTTTTTTATTTATAATAAGTGTGTTATCAATTAATGTCAAATCAGAAAAAATTATCGTATTTTTCTTGTTTTTGGGGAAGTGTTTGAAAATTTTTGCAGCGGTTGTTAAATCAGTGTTTTTATTTGCTTTGCAACAGATGATGGTACAATTGTTGATACCTTGTGTGATTTTAAATTGCATATAAAATAAGTTTATAATTAAAAATGTCGAATATAAAAGTAAAGACAAAATAAATTGTTTTCATTTTTTATTTTTTAGTTCCCGATTGTAGCAATGCCGACAAAGAGGTTCGTATGAATCCTGTTCGCCGAGAACAACAAGTTTCTCGCTTGTAATCAACCTGTGCGAATGATGAGCAAGATTACCGCAACGTTGACAAATTGCATGTACTTTTGTTACATATTCGGCTGTTGCGAGTAAATTGGGAATTGGTCCGAAAGGTTTTCCCAAATAATCCATGTCCAAGCCTGCAACAATCACACGAATACCGCGATTAGCCAAATCATTGCAAACATCAACCAATCCCATATCAAAAAATTGCGCCTCGTCAATTCCAACAACTTCAACATCCGTACAATACAGAAGAATGTTTCCCGACGAACTTACGGGAGTTGATAAAATTGCGTTTGAATCGTGCGAAACAACCTCATTTTCGGAATAGCGGACATCTATTTGCGGTTTGAAAATTTCAACTTTTTGATTTGCAATACGCGCTCGTTTGAGGCGGCGTATAAGTTCTTCGGTTTTTCCCGAAAACATCGAACCTACGATAATTTCAATTCTTCCTGTTGTATTTGTGTTTTCTAAAAACATTTGTGTAATTTTGTGCGATTATTGAATAACAAAGTTATTAAAACATAGATAACCACAAATAACAAAAATAGAAAAGTTGTGAACAAACGGTATTGTATGTTCTCATTTTAAGAATTTAATTTATTGATGATTTATGAATTATATTGAAAAAATCCTGTCCGAAATTTCTCGTGTAAAGAGAATTGTTGAGAATTGGAAAATCTCAGGCGAAATTTCCGAAATTGAGCGAAAAATAGTTAAAGACTATCTCTCGCGTATTTACGACAAACTGTCTGCTGCCGAGCTTGTTCCCGAAAAACAAATAATAACGACAGAAAAAAAAGAAGAAGAAAAACCGGCAAAAACTGTTGAAGAAAAAACAACTAACGACAAAATTACAGTCAAGCAAGAACCAGAATCCAAGCCCGAACCCGAACCTAAAAATAAAATACCGCAACCTCAAGTTACGCCTTCTGTTTTGGGCGAAACGTTGCAACAAAAAAAACGCTTTCTTTCCGACGATTTTGCCGAAAATGATGTTTTGCTGACTCCCATAAAAGATTTGAGCAAAGGAATAGGTTTGAACGATAAGTTTCTGTTTGCAAAAGAATTATTTGGCGGAAATGCTCAACAATTCGGGAAAACAATAACAACAATAAATGATATGAATTCGATTGAAGATGCGCTTGAATACGTTAAAAATAATTTTTCGTGGCAAGAAAATAATCCTGTTGTAAAACATTTTATAACTCTTGTTCGCAGAAGATTTATGTAAAATCCGAAAATCGCAAACAGCAATATTAAAATGCAAAAACATAAAAAAGAGCATAACGTTTCGTCTGAAAAATTTGATACGCCGAAACTTTATATCGTTCCTACGCCAATAGGAAACCTTGATGATATGACTTTTCGTGCAATAAAAATTCTCAATCAGGTAGATATTATTCTCGCCGAAGACACTCGTACTACTTCTTTTTTGCTGAAACATTATCAGATAGAGAAAAAAATGTTTTCGCATCATAAGTTCAACGAACACGCAAGTGTTGAGCAAATTGTACGGCATATCGCAGAAGGCAAAAGTATTGCATTAGTTTCGGATGCAGGAACGCCAGGAATTTCAGATCCGGGATTTCTGCTTGTGCGCACTTGTATTGAGCATGATATTGAAGTTGAATGTTTACCCGGAGCAACTGCCTTTGTGCCGGCTCTTATAAATTCCGCTTTGCCTTGCGACAGATTTGTTTTTGAGGGATTTCTTCCTCAGAAAAAAGGCAGGCTGAAACGTATCGAACAACTTGCGCAAGAAACTCGTACAATGATTTTTTACGAATCTCCGTTTCGTTTAGCAAAAGCCTTATCGCAGTTTGCCGAAGTTTTTGGAAACAATCGCCAAGCATGCGTTTCGCGCGAGATAAGCAAACTGTATGAAGAAAACGTTCGCGGAACATTGCAGGAACTGCTTGCGCATTTCACCGCGAAACCTCCCAAAGGCGAAATTGTAATTATCATAGCAGGATATGATTTTTCTTGATTTGAATGTTTGTTTAGTTGTAAATAATTAAGTGATTCTCAAATTTCACCAGCATTGCGATGAGCGAAACGAAGAAGCAATCCAATGAATTGAGTATGGAGAGTTGACAATTGAAAATGATTGATAACAAACGTCATTGCGTGCTTGACGCGCAATATCTTGAATAATGATAATTATGCTGTTATGATTGCTACATGCAAGCCACAAACAAAAAAAGAGCGAACACAAAGGCTCGCTCTTCACAATCTTCTTAATTTTGAAAATTCTTATTCTGGAAAAACAATTTTATTCGTCTGTTACGCAACGAATAGGGAAACCGTACGCGTATAAACTCAACGTACCATTGTTGTTGGTACGTAAACCTGCCGTAGCCAAAAATAGCGTGTTAGTGGCAGTACCAAATACTCGCCCATTTACGCCATTTATAATTTTCCATTCACTGCCTGCATTTGCAAGAGATTGAAATTCTTCTTTTGTTGATATTCGCCAACCATTTGGGCAAGGATTTTTCGCTGTTGTCCAAATGTTGCCCGTTTCAGCCAAATTTCGCCATGTGTTGCTACGGGCGCGGGGTCATCATCGGAGCAGGAAATCATCACTGTTGTTATCAGCAGACTTGTGATTATTGTTCTAAAATTTGTAGTCTTCTTTTTAATTTGTTATTTAATAGAGAGTGTAAGATATGTAATTAGCGGAGGGCATCCGGCGGTTGCGCTACGCTTCACCGCCGGCTAATAAAATGCTGCCCTGCCGGATACCCGACTCTAATTCATCATTCTCAACTCTCTTTTTCGTAGTGTATGTCGCGCAGTTGTGCCTTG
>JAISPX010000053.1 GCA_031274595.1 Prevotellaceae bacterium
GCACATTAGCAATATTATTTGCAATAATTTTATACATTTGCAAGTTTTTTATGCATAATGACTGATAATAAAATAAATAAAGTATTAATATTTGTGTTTCTTGTTATTACAGGAACATTGTTGCTTTCGTTGATACCTAACTTTAATTTTGAAAGTTTTGAATTGAAAAAAGTAGATGTACTTGCCGATATCCGCACACAGGAAAAAACTATTGATAATATTGTAATTGATACAATTCCTCAAACAACTGCCGGATTTGTTGATACATGTAAAACAGGCGTAATTTGTATCAATGATTATTCTGCCGAACACGATGCTCTGAACCGCTTTTACGATGCATTAAACACAAATAATCGTCAGGTTCGTATTGCTTATTTTGGCGATTCGTTTATCGAAGGCGATTTGCTTACAGGTTCTTTGCGCAATTTATTTCAGAAAAAATACGGCGGAAACGGAGTCGGTTTTGTTCCTATCAATTGTATCACAGCGGGTTTTAGAGTTAATGTTGTTACTTATGCCAACGGATGGGACGAATATTGTATTACCGACAGCATTTTCAGCCGCAGCAAGCAAGGAATTTCAGGTCATTATTTTATTCCCTACGCAAGCGCTACCGCAACATTTTCGTGTCGTACCGTTTTTGGAAAAGAACCTGATACATGTTCCCTTGCATCATTTTATTTTATTACCGATGGCGGATTGAAATTTACAACAACTGTTAATCGCAAAGACAAACAGCAACATACTATTGAAGGCAGCAGCGAAATTCAGAAAATTTCTGTTGTCGGAGAAATAAATCATATAAGAATTACTATTGATAATCCGGGCAAAAACACCCGTTTTTTCGGAGTAACATTAGATAATGAAAATGCAGGAATTGTGATTGATAATTATTCGCTTCGAGGCGTTTCGGGTGAAACTCTTAAAACCATTCCCGAAAAAACATTAAAAGATTTCGATAAATTAAGAAATTACGATTTGATAATATTACAATACGGCTTGAATGTAGCAACAAAAACGCAAACCAAATATGATTATTATAAAAAAGCAATGAAAGGCGTAATAAATTATCTTCGCAGCAACTTGCCCAACAGCGATTTTCTACTGATAAGCGTTGGCGACAGAGCCGCAAAAATCAACGGAGAAATGACAACAATGCCCGGCGTGAAAAATCTGTCGGCAGTTCAGCAAATAGTTGCATCCGAATGTGGTATTGCTTTTTGGAACTTGATAGATGCAATGGCTCTTGATGGAGGAATGGCAGGATATGTGAAATCGAAACCATCTAAAGCCAATCTCGATTATACTCATATCAACATACGAGGCGGCGAACAAATAGCGCAGCATTTATTTGAAACAATTGAATATGAAAAAGAAAAATATATTGAAAAGAAAAAATATAACGATTAATGTAATAATATGAAATCAACTTTTTTTACATCCAAAATAAAATTTATCGTTTTACTGCATATCTTTTTTATAATATGTACAGGTTTTTTGTTTTCTCATTCCAATCCCGACAATGATGATGACAATACTTCTCTGCGTATTGCCAACGAAACAATTATGCCGCCATTTTTTACAGGCACGCAAATAAATATAATACAAGATTCTACACACAGTTTGTTTCCTTTTTTCGAGAAACTTATGATGATTCGCGACATAAAGAATATCGAAAAACCTGTTGTTCGCATAGTTCATATAGGCGATTCTCACGTCAGAAGTCACAGATTTACGCCTGCGCTGAATTTTCGATTAACCGAAATATTCGGCAATGCCGCAACAGGATTTATTGACGGTTATAAAAGCAGCGGAATAGTTGAAGAAAACGGTTTGCCAGGAATAGTTTCTCATTGCATAGGAATAAACGGAGCAACGAGCAAGAATTTTTTGGATGACAAATACATAAACGAAGTGCGGAAACTGAATCCCGATTTAATTATAATTTCGCTCGGAACAAACGAAAGTCTCGGTAGATACGACTCGCTGTATCATTATAATATGATGGAAAATCTTTTTTCGCTTTTGAAAGAAGAATGTCCCAATTCTACAATTTTATATACCACGCCGCCCGGCGCTTTCAAAACAAAATACAGTCGCGCTCGCCGCCGCCGAAATCGTAAAATAATTTCGGTAACAGAAAATAATACAACCAAAAATGTTGCATCAACAATCATGCAATTCGCAGCCGACCATAATGTTGCCTGCTGGGATTTGTTCAATATCGCAGGAGGAGATAAATATGCCTGTAAAAATTGGCTTGATGGAAATTATTATCAAAATGATAAATTACATTTTATTGTTGATGGATATGAACTTCATGGCAATTTGCTTTACGAAGCATTAATAACAAGCTACAACGAATATATATTGAGCAGATATGAACATGAATTGGCTGAATAATTTAGGCTTCGATTTTGATAAAATCAAATCATTATTTGTTTACAATCCTGATGCGCCAATGATTTTCAACAGCGGATTTTTCATGTTTTTGTTTTTTGCATTTGTTATTGCTTACACAGCGCTGAAAAAACGCACAACACCGCGACTAATTTTTGTTACGCTTTTTTCCTATTATTTCTATTACAAAAGTAGCGGATTTTATTTTTTTCTGCTCGGCATAATCACAGTGAGCGATTTTTTATTGGCGCAATTTATAGAACGTGCAAAGAAAAAATATTTGCGGCGTATATTTCTGTCTGTCAGCATTTGCATCGGACTTGGATTGCTTGCATATTTTAAGTATTTCAACTTTTTCGGAGCAACTTTTTCATCAATAGTAAACGGTAACTTCGAAGCATCGGATATTTTTCTTCCCGTAGGAATATCATTTTTTACATTTCAATCGCTAAGTTATACGATAGATGTTTATCGGCGAAATATCAAACCGCTGAACAATATACTTGATTATGCTTTTTTTGTATCGTTTTTTCCGCAATTAGTTGCAGGACCTATTGTCCGCGCACGCGATTTTATTCCGCAAATTCGTCAGCCGCTGAAAATTACCAACGAGATGATTGGCACAGGTATTTATTTTATTGCCTGTGGATTATTCAAAAAAGCGATAATATCGGATTACATAGGAATAAATTTTGTTGACAGAATTTTTGAAAATCCTTTGCTGTATTCTGGTATTGAAAATCTTTTCGGCGTGTACGGCTACGGATTGCAAATATACTGCGACTTTTCGGGATACAGCGATATGGCAATAGGCATAGCATTGCTGCTTGGTTTTAAATTCAATATAAATTTTGATTCTCCCTACAAATCGGCGAGCATTACCGAGTTTTGGCGACGATGGCACATTTCGTTATCGTCGTGGTTGCGCGATTATCTTTATATTTCGCTGGGAGGAAACCGCAAGGGAAAAATCCGAACATACATTAACTTATTTATAACCATGCTGCTCGGAGGATTATGGCACGGAGCAAACTGGAACTTTATTATTTGGGGAACATTGCACGGAATTGCTCTTGCCGTAAATAAATTTTTCGGATTTGTTTTACATCGTAATAAAAACGGAACTGCACATGGTTTTCGCCATTGGACAGGCGTATTTTTAACTTTTCATTTTGTAATGTTTGCATGGATATTTTTCCGCAATACTTCGCTCGAAGATTGCAGAATAATTTTGTCGCAGATTTTCGGTAATTTTCAGCCTCAAATTATCTGGCAAATGCTGTCGGCATACAAACTTGTTTTCATATTTATTTTTGCAGGATATTTTTTGCATTTTCTGCCGTCAAAAACAGAAAATTATTTCAAAAATAAATTTACAAACACTTCATTAATTTTCAAAGCCGTCATAATAATCGCATTAATATATTTCATAGTGCAAATCAAAAGCAGCGATGTACAGCCGTTTATTTATTTTCAGTTTTGATAGTTATCCGCCTGCAAACAAAACTAACGAGTTGGCGACCGTCGGTCAATTAGTCTTTGTTTATAACAATAAAACAAACATCTGCAATGTCGGCTATGGTCGCTTTTTCCGGCGCATTAAATATTGCAGGTATTTGAACGGTTTGATTTTTTAACAGTAAATTCAATATATCCCACATTACTTCATGATAAAAAATAATAATAGTTTCACTGTTGTCCTTAAAATGATATGTGTCCT
>JAISPX010000120.1 GCA_031274595.1 Prevotellaceae bacterium
GGCATAACCGATATGGCTTTGATTATACCCGCCTTAACGGCCAATTTGGAAGCAACGGAAATAACGAAAGCTATTGATCCCTGTACTTGTGCGCAACTTAGACAATGGCGCGAAAAAAAAGGCAGAATGCCTGAAAGTAATGGAAAGTTCATCGTTTGTGAGCCTGACAACGATTGACAAAAACGGTTTCCCCTCGACCAGAGCCATGCTCAATTTGAGGAACAAGGAACAGTATCCGCACCTTGTCCGGCTGTACGAAACGGAAAATAACCCGCTGACGGTTTATCTGACAACAAACACAAGTTCGGAAAAATTCGGCGAAATCCGGCAGAACGGTAAGGCATGCCGATTCGGACTATACACTTTTGCGATTCGTGCTCATCGGACTGAAAACCTTCGACGATGGTGCCGACGACGACAATTGCGTCGCAGCGGAAAGTATCTCGTAATATAACGAGTTAAATTTATATGGAAAGATGATATTTTACCAAACAAGTCGCCCTCAACCCGAAGGGCTGAATTTTCATAACCGCAGGTCTCCGACCTACAGACAGGAACATCCCCGACAAACACTGCCTGAAAGGCAGTGTTTTCATAACCGCAGGTCAGCGACCTGCGGAACAGAATATACATCTACTCTCTGCCTGAAAGGCAGGACTAAAACACTGTATGCCTACATTATGGGGAGCAAATGGCTGTCAAAGAATACGAATTTTCCCGATTTTGAAGGCTGGGCAGTCGGTTTCGCAGGATTTACATACAATCTGTTCGATAAACAGACGATTGTAAACTATATCAAAAATCAAAAGGAACACCATAAGACAGTGAATTTTGAAACGGAATACCGTCAATTTTTAACAGATAACGGAATAGAGATTGATGAAAAATACTTTTTGAAAGAATGAAGTCCTGCCTTTCAGGCAGTCGTTCGAGAGCTTGCTCTTTTTCCGCAGGTCGCTGACCTGCGGTTATGAAAATCAAGCCCTTCGGGCTACCGGCTTCGCATCAATATGAAGATTATAAAAATATCGAAATGAGAACAGCAATAATTTACGTATCCAAGCACGGGACAACCGAAAAGGCAGTCCGGAAGATTGCCGAAAAGTTAGGCAATCATGAAGTATCATTTTTTAATCTGAAAACGGACAAAAATCCCGATATAACCCCGTTTGACGGAATCATACTCGGAACGCCCGTTTATGCAGGAACGCCGTCGAAACGGATGCAGACGTTTATCAAAAACCATGCGGAGATATTGACGGCAAAGCGTATCGGACTGTTCGTTTGCGGCATGGAACTGAACAGGGAGAAACAGCAGCAGGAATTGGAAAACGCTTATCCGTTATCATTAAAAGAACAGGCGATTACTAAGCACTTTCTGGGCGGTGAGTTTATTTTCGAGAAAATGAATTTCTTTGAACGCGCTATTATCAAACGGATAGCAAAGACCGATAAGAGCGTTTCTCGTATTGATGAAGACGGTATCGGGAAATTTGTTACTGATTTCATTGAACAAAAATAAATATAGCAAAAAATGGACAACGAAAACAAATCCATTCACGAGTTCGAATTTAATTTAATCTGCTTGCCTATCGAAAAAAGTGGTACCTTTGCGCCGTCTAATAATTTAAAAATTAAGGAACGATGAAGACAGAAAACACCGCTGCACGGGTAGCACAAACGGAAAACGGCGGAGAGAACGCCCTAAACGCAAAGCCCTTATTCGGGCTGGCAAAAACGTCGTCAACAGCCGAAACGTTATGCGACATAGGGTTTAAAATTTATGAATAATTATAGAGAAATTATGTAGACATTGTATGAAAATAATATATAATATATTACAAGGGAATTATTATGTTGATAATTTTTAGTTTATTTTTCATTATTGTATTTTTTGTTGTATTTTTTAAAATACGACAGAATATACAGGATAAAAAATTATTAGAAACTGTTACTAAATCCTATAGAGGTACAAAAACAGAAAGAAATCTTGTATTGAAGCTCTTAAAAAATGGAATACCAGCACAGACTATTTTTCACGATTTATATGTTAAAAAATTTAATGGAGAATTTTCACAAATTGATTTAGTAGTTGCTACTAAAGTAGGTATTATTGTTTTTGAAGTAAAAGATTATAGTGGATGGATATTTGGGAAAGGCAATCAATCACAATGGACTCAAGTGTTAGCATATGGTAAAAGAAAATATCGTTTCCATAATCCCATAATGCAAAATAATGGGCATATTACCTCCTTGCGAAAACAGCTCAAACAATTTGAAAAAGTACCATTTTACTCGATTATAGTTTTTTATGGCGATTGTGAATTAAAAGATGTAAGTTTTATACCGCAAGGAACATATCTTACTTATTCCGAAAGAGTATTAAATATTATAAGTACGATTTTAAGCAGTAATGAAATTACCAACTATACTGATAAATTTGAAGTTATTAGGGTATTGAAAGAAGCTGTTCAAAATGGTGAAAATAAAGAAACGCAAATTAAACATATTAAAAACATAAGAGGTATGTTAAATAAAGGATAAGACAATTCAATAAAATAATGGTGTACGCCCCTACGTCACATAACAAGTCTGTTTACGCTTCTCCACCGGTAGGCGGATCAGGCTACGAAACAATATGTGCAATGCTACCTATTACGAATGATTCAATGAAGATAAAAGTAAAAAAGACTAATATAAATAAAGAATTTATAGTTAATAAATATCTTCCAGCTAATTACTCGGATGCATTCGAGTGTATCGCTCCGCTTGCAGACGAAGTAACTCCGGATGATTTGCAGATTGCATTTTGGGGCATAGAAAAAGGATGGGTGAAAAATTTATTTAAACTTAGAAATGTATTGGTAAAACCATTCGGATTAAAATCTACTGATAACAAAAACATTTCCAATTTTACCGAATGTATAAAACAAGGTGGAAGTTATCATATTGT
>JAISPX010000010.1 GCA_031274595.1 Prevotellaceae bacterium
ATCCATAACCAGGAGAATGGTATGACAAAATAATATACAATAATATTGATTTCGTTGTAGGTTAGTCCTGTTAGCAGGGCAATTCCGTACAAAAACGCAGCAACTGCCGGAAACACAATAGCGCTCCCTAAAATCATCAGTAAAAGAATCAACCCGAAAGCAATGTATTTCCCTATCTTCGGATTGTTCTTTACTCCGAAAATAGCGTTTTTGATGTTGTGTAGCTTTGCTGCGAATGTGTTAACTGTCACTGTTTTTGTAAGATTTTTTTGTTAATAATTATGATCAAAATATGTTAGCTGATTTATATACAATTCTAATTTTTCTTTGATTTCGGTATATTTTTTTATTAACTCTAAACAATTCTTTAATATTTTTTATGATTGACTACTAACTATATCCTTCATTTTTGTTTTGAATTTATTTTTTAATTCTGCATTAAGCGGGTTTTTCAAATCTTCAATATATTTATTGTAGATTTTTTTTACTTCCTTTACAAATAATTGTCGCTGTATGCTTAAACCAATTTTAGGATTTTCTTCATCAATCCACGCAAGCATAACTTCATCGCGAATATGTATTAATGACTTCTTTTTTGTTTCTCCCTGATGTAAAAGACCACAGCGAATTGTATCATAAAATACTCCTGCTTTTTCTTCGGTATCAAAAAAATCTTTGAATTTATCCGACCGTTGAAAAAAATTGAAAAAAGCTAAACTGTGTTTTCCTCTTGTGCTTTTGTGCCCATTACGAAACTGTTCAAGTGTTTCAATAAGCAAACAAATTATTGACATAATTGTAAAGCCTGCAAACATCCCAACTTTTCTGCATGGATTTTTATCAAGGACTTCGATTTGTTTAAAATATCGCCCCTCCATTCTATCCTTAAAAATATCAATCGCTGTATCCCAATCCTTGCTATTTTCTTGAGATACCCATTTATACCAATCCTCTTTACAATATCGAGGACTAATTTTAATCTTTCTTTCATTAGAGTTTATATTAGACATTATATGTAATAGAGATTATGTGCAATAAGAGTTTATAAGGCTTTCTTTAAAAGAGATACGGAAGTTGTGCGAACCGCAGGCGAAGCTCAGTGCGGGGCAGCGCCGGTGGGATTTTTGCAGTACACCGGTATCTGTTGAAAGAAATTTAGACGTACAACGATTTTCGGAAATTGTCGAATGTTTGCAATACCGGTGGACAGTCGGGACGCTGCTTGTCAAAAATATTTCAGCAAAATTTGAATGAAATGAGAACATTGAACCTGCATACCGCCCGCGACGGATTGGCGGCAAGGCTCCCGAAAAACCAAAGGGAGCGCCGAATAATTCTGTCCTGAAACAGGACGGTATGAATCAAATTATAAATTAAACAATTTTTTTAAAGATATTAAAAATGAGAAAGATATTAAAATTAACAGCAATTTTGCTGATTCTGGCGGGAAATTTTTCTTCCTGCGGAGAAGAGGAACCGAAAGAAATCTCTTTTACGGAATATTCTTTGGTCGGCACGTCGTGCCAGTGGACGAACCTTGATTACGAAGGAAAAGTAATTGTTATCAACAGTAATGAAGAATTGGCACAGTATATTACCTGTACGGAAGGG
Organism: Prevotellaceae bacterium; assembly: GCA_031274595.1. GTDB lineage: Bacteria > Bacteroidota > Bacteroidia > Bacteroidales > UBA932 > JAIRKV01. The sequence continues at coordinate 1,612 of JAISPX010000010.1, forward strand.
AGTTTCCCTGAAATAGACTTTTTCGGGAATACATTATTATTGGCAAGAGGAGGCACTGTTAATGGAATTGGTAAAATCACAATTTCATTTTTTCAAAATTCCACATATAACTATAAGTTGAATATAACAGTTCATTTGGGTATTACAATGGTACCAGAAGGCTGGCGTGTAGGTATTCTTGTACCAAAGTTGTCAAATCGGGCAAAGATAAGTTTGGATGTTAAACAAACGTATGAATAAGATTTAAATTTAGAAACATGAAAAAGATATCCTTATTTATCGGATTTTTATTGCTGTGCTTGGTTGCTAAGGCACAAAGTCCGTATTTTTATCCCCGCTGCCCCTTTGTTTCCTAACAAGGGGGCAAATGGCAAAACGTTTAACAACAACACACTCGTTAGGAAACGAGTGTGAGCAAAGATAAAATTATAAACATTAAAAATAAAAAAGATTATGAAAAAGATATTAAAACTCACAGCAATGTTGCTGATATTGGCAGCATGTAATCATTCGGATGATAATTTTTGCACAAAGTTATCAGAACAGGGTAACATAGACTATTCTTCATTATTAGGAGATTGGCAATGTCAATCTTTTGCATATTGCAGTAATAGTATAGATAATGCAGTAAATCATGTGGCTATTTTAAAAGGGCACATAAGCATTACAGATATAAACAATATTTGGCTATATCATACAAACGAAATTCATTATGATTGCATTTTAGGTAAACCTAATAGTATGCATTTAACGCTAAAAGGCTCTACATATATTAATCCTACTCAGGAAGAAATTGATATAACACAAGCGCTTGATAGTGCTGTGTGCTATGTTATTATAGGGGATAAATTATTTATTCATTTTAACGGTTTTAGTAATAAAAACATTTTAATTTTTACTAAATATGAAAGCAATTAAATTATATTCGGTTTTGTTAAGCATTATATTTTCTTTAATTAGCAACAATGTTTATGCGCAAATTAGCAAAAAAGGCACACCACCTAGTTTTTTAACAACAGAATTGAAGGAGTCTATAAAAATGGTAAAAATGCCACTTGTAAACGCAGATTCTTTGCTCTTGGCAGATAGAGCAGAAACAGATATAAACAAACCGTTTCGCTTTGGTTATGCCATAGATGTAGATATGGGATTTCAAAATAGTGGAACATGGGAAATATTGAACAACGGAGATAAAATTTGGCGACTGAAAATACATTCAGAGAAAGCTTTCTCAATCAATCTCATTTATGATAAGTTTTGGCTTCCTGAAGGTTCTCAGTTTTTTGTGTATAATGAAGATAAAAGTATGGTATTGGGGGCTTTTACAGCAGATGTGAGTAACAATAAACAAAACGTATTTGCCACAGATTTAATACAGGGAAACACTATTGTATTAGAGTATTATGAGCCATGTGATGTCAAAGGAGGAATTATCAATATTGATAAAATTATTCACGGATATGTAAATACTTTTAGCAGTGGTTTAGGAAGTTCAGCGAATTGTAATATTGATGTTAATTGTTCGCCGGGAAATGGTTGGGATAATGAAAAGAATGCGGTCTCTATGATATTAGTGGACGACAATACTGCTTTTTGTTCGGGTTGCCTTATCAATAATGTAGAACAGGATTTTACGCCTTATTATTTAACAGCTAACCATTGTTTAAGTGGCAATACTGCAACATGGATATTTAGATTCAAATACTGGAAGCCTACTTGTAATGGAAGTAATCCTACTGGTTGGAAAAGTATTGTAGGGGCAACATTAAGAGCCAACCATGCTGCAACAGATTTTGCACTATTGGAATTAAGTACTATTCCTCCAGCAGATTTTGGGTTATTTTATGCAGGTTGGGATAGAACTACATTCCCTGCCACTTCTGCTACAGGTATTCATCATCCGCGAGGAGATGCTATGAAGATTAGTCATGATTCAGATGCATTAACATCTGTGTCGTGGGGAACAGTAACAACAAATCATTGGCGAGCTATATTTGAACAAGGCATAGTACAACATGGCTCTTCAGGTTCTCCATTATTCAATCAAAATCATAGAATTGTAGGACAATTACATGGAAATTATAATAACGGATGTGGAACAACCAATAATACCTGTCACTGCTCTCAAACTCCTATTGGGGAATATGGCAAATTTGATGTTTCATGGGAAGGAGGAGGTACTGATGATACCAGATTAAGCAATTGGTTAGACCCGAATGAAACAAATCCTCCAATGTTAGATGGTCTGTTTATTCCCACCATTTCCGGACCCGATTATCTTTACAGTTTCCAGCAAACAACTTACACAATAAATAATCTGCCGTCAGGTACAACGGTAACATGGAGCATCAGCAGCAATGCAAGTATTATAAGCGGACAGGGAACGAGCCAAGTTACAATTTCGATATGCAGCGGCGAAACGGCAACATTAACAGCTACACTTTCGGGAACGGTAAATAATACACTTACCAAAACACTTGTTGTAAACGCTGGAGAATTACAAATTACTATAGGGGGAGATTATTCACAAGTTGATTTTGAATATCCAAATGCTCAATGTTATGACTGGGATTTAGGTTCTAATCTTAGCAGTGGTACAGGTAGCGGAACAATTAACTGTACTAACTATGCGTCATTAACGGTTACGCCATTGAATGGGGCAGAAAATGGTGATATAGCAGTACGGGCAAGATTAAATAACTGTTATAGTCCATGGCAAACAGATAATGTTATTTTTTGGCACCCTGAAATAGATGGCGCTTGTAGTTATCTCAATCCCATGAGTGGAGAACCTTTTTCGGCTTGTTTAACAGAGCCTTTTCCTGATAATGGAAAAACAGGACAAGTGGAATATCATTGGTATATTGGCAGTACTTTTATAGATATTACCTCAGAACCTTATGTACAATCGTGGAATTGGCCTTGCGGAGAAAGTCATGTTAGTGTAATTATATATATAGATAATCAAGCAACAGAAATGTCTGCATCGGCGGACTTTTGGGGAATGTGTTCAGGCGGAGGTTGGTCAGCCGCATACCCAAACCCCGCAAGCAACGAGTTAATAATTGACAAAATAGAAAGCGATGAAGCATTGGTAACAACCTCAACAAAAAGCGTAAATGTAAAATCATCGGAAACAACTATATTATTGTATAGTCATGCTACAACAAAATTAGCATATAAGAAAACATATCCGTCTTCGGCAAAACAGATAAAAATAGATACATCAACGCTGCCCAACGGCGTTTATTATCTCAACATTATTGAAAACGGCGAAACGACAAAACAGCAAACAATAGTGGTAAATCATTAGAATTTATTTATAACAAAGGAGCGAAGTAAATCAACAAAACAGATAAATGTTAAACATTTAAATAAAAAAGGAGAATGTTTATGAAATAACAACAAACAACAACACCGGCTTTATTCGAAATATAAAGCAAAACATTTAATCAATTATTAATTAAATTATTAATAACAAAAATTATTTACTTAAAATTAAAAATTAATTTAAATTAAAATTTCAAAACTCATGATGGAAAATTTTATTCAATTTTCAGAAATGCTGAAAAAGGGGGGAATAATACTGCTTCTTTTTGTTGGAATTTCTGTATCATCATTTGCACAAACAAGAACAATAACAGGAACAGTGGTTGATGAGAAAGGAGAACCTCTGGTAGCCGTTTCAGTATTTGTGCAAGGAACAAGAATCGGTGATTATACCGATGCAAAAGGAAACTACACATTGAAAAATGTGCCGGAAAAAGCAATTATTGTTTTTTCGAGTATTGGCTACACAACACAAACAATTTCTGCAGGCGACCGCAGTATAATTGATGTTACGTTAGCCGAAGACGCTGTCGCAATAGAAGAAGCTGTAGTAACAGCCGAGTTCGGATTAAAGCGCGTTGCGCGTTCCATAGGCTCAAGCGTACAAAATGTAAGGGCTGAAGAAATTACCGAGTCGGGACGTGATAATTTTATCACGGCTTTACAAGGTCGTGTATCAGGGATTACAGTTACATCAACATCCGGAGCGCCAGGCGCGTCAACATCCGTTGTGTTGCGTAATTACACATCTCTTTCGGGAAATAATCAACCGTTGTATGTTATTGATGGAGTGCCTATGAATAATTCTACTTTTGACCCTAACGGATTTGCAGATCCTAATGATACTCGTCTGACAACACGAGAACTGGATTTTGCAAGCCAAGGCAATGATTTTAATCCTGAGGATATTGAAAGTATGAGTATATTGAAAGGCGCTGCTGCTGCTGTTCTTTATGGTTCTGATGCTTCAAATGGCGCTATTATTATTACAACAAAAAAAGGAAATAAAAGCAGAGGAAGAGTTGTTTACAGTACATCTTTAAGCCTTGCCAATGCTTATGGCTACCCTGTAAATCAAACCAAATATGCAAACGGCGCTTATGGGGCGACAAACTTTTATTATAAAAATCATTTTGGTGGAGAATATCCCGAAGGGCTAAAATTTTATGACAATTATGATGCTGTACTTCAAACCGGTGTAACTCAAAAACACAGCCTATCAATAGATGGAGGAACAGATAAATTTACTATAAGGGCTTCAGCATCATATACAGATCAAACTGGTGTTGTAAAAACAACTGATTATACACGTTTAAATTTATCGCTTTCTGGTAAAGCAGAAATAAAACCATGGTTAGAAATAGAAGGTTCGATACAATTTGCAGAAACTACGAATAGTAAAGCGCCCAAAGGAAGTGGAGGCGTGTTTGGACAAGCGCTTAGATGGCCTATTTTTGATGATATGAGAAACTATTTGGCGCCGGATGGCAGACACATGAGAGTTTCTGCTCCTCCTTACCTTGATACAGATTTAACAAATCCATTGTTTGGTCTATATAAAAACAGGTTTTATGATGAAAGTAACAATATAATATCTTCGTTTACAGCAAGACTGATGCCAATAGAGAACTGGTATATTATTACAACAGCAGGTTGGAATATATCTGCAAATACTTATGAAACAGCATATCATCCTTATTATGCTAACTATGGTAGTCGCTCTGATGGTGGAAAATATAATATATCTAAAGGGAATTCTAACTACTCTTCATTAACTTTTGTTACAGGATATACCTATGATAAAATAAAAGATTTAACTATTCAGGCACAGTTCGGATATAATCAGATTGACCAACGAAATAGAAGACTTAGTGATTACGGAGATCATTTTATTGATCCTAATTTCATATCACTAAACAATTGTGATCCTTTGAGTATTACCAGTTCCACACGCAATACGCGACGTCGTGTGCAGAGCCTGTTCGGAACCATTGAGTTTAGTTATAAAAATATGTTATATTTAAATGTACGCGGACGTAATGATTGGTCATCAACGTTACCATTAAATAATAATAGTTATTTTTATACTGCTGCAGAGTTATCATGGATTGTTACCGAACTTAAAACATTAAAAAATCATCCTGTACTAAGCTATTTAAAATTAAGATCAGCAATGTCTCAAGTTGGTAAAGATGCCCCTGTTCTTTCTGTTTATCCTGCTTTGGAAGAAACAGGAAGTTGGGGTAGCAGTTACAGGTATGGATATACAGGTCCTAATCCTCTATTAAGACCCGAAATGCAAACCACTTATGAAGTCGGTTTTGAAGCTCGTTTATGGGGAACCCGCGTAAACACCGACTTCACATTCTACAAAACACGCAATACCGACCAAATAGTTACAGGTTTTCGTTTAAGTTATGCGACAGGATTTGTATTAAACAATATGAACGTAGGCACTTTTGACACTTGGGGCTGGGAAGGGCATATAGATGTCGATGTTATTAAAACCAAAAATTGGTCATGGAATATTGGTGTAAATGCAAGCATGGGAAAATCAAAAATTGTTGAATTACCTGAAAATGTAAGTGAATATTATAATTCAGCAACATGGGTTATCGGTGATATTCGTAATGGAATATCAGTAGGAAATCCTATCACATCTTTATCTTGTTTGGCAAAACGTCGTACGGCTGATGGCAAAATAGTAGTTAGTAGTTCAACCGGATACCCTTTAGTTGAAACAGACAATTGGAGTGTTGTTGGAGACCGAGAGCCAAAAGCTAAATTTGGTTTTACTACTCGTTTAGTTTATAAACAATTTCAATTATCTGCCTTGTTTGATGGGCGACTTGGGGCGACTATTGTAAACGGAACAAAATGGATTATGTGGCAATATGGCTTGAGTGAGGAATCTGTAAAATATCGCGAAAGTGGAACTATATATTTTGATGGTGTAATTAATGATGGTTTTGAATATACTGATACTCCAACAAAAAATACTATTGGATTTCCTATTGGCATAGGCAGTGAAACTATTTATTCTGGCTCAAACGAAGACTGGATTGAAAAAAACGTAAATTATCTGCGATTACAGGAATTACGTTTTACATATAGAGTACCTCGTAAGTGGCTGCAAAAAACGACAAAAGGCATTATGTCTGATGCATCTGTTTTTGTTGCCGGTAACGATTTATTCGTATTAACAAATTATTCAGGATTTGATGTTGTAGGAAATGCAAATTCTGCTGCGCTGGGCGGTACAGGTGGTGTTGGTTTTGATGTTTATTCTATGCCAAGTCCACGTACTATTACTTTTGGTGTTACTTTAACTTTCTAAAATTTATTAAAATGAAAAAAATATTAACAATCTTACTATCTGGATTACTCGTATTCTCAAATACAAGTTGTGATTCCTATCTTGATGTAAATAAAAACATTGATGCTCCCGATTACATCGATGCATATTTGTACTTACCTGGTATTTGTGCCTCTTTTCAATGTATATATTTTGATATAAGAGCTGTAGGAACTATGACCCAAATGATGGGAGGTAGTACATATACAAATTTTGCAAACCATTTTTATAATATAACTAGTGATGCTGGAGGGCAAATATGGTATTATGTTTATTGGCAACATGGTAAAAATCTTGAAAATCTCATAAATCAATCTCTTGATGCAGGCGACTATGCTCTTGCAGGAATAGGTATGGCTATAAAAGCTTTTGACTGGGATATGCTTGTAAAATATCATGGCGATGTTCCATTTAAACAAGCGTATGAAGAAAATCGTTTATCTCACGATTACGATTATCAAAAAGATGTTTATCCTGAAATTCGTAAAATGGCATATCAGGCAATAAAATATATAGAGATGGAAGAAGCCGATATGTCTAAATACAGTACATTAATTTCAGGTAATGACTATATTTATCATGGAAATGTAGCAAAATGGAAAAAATTTGCTTATGCTGTGCTTGCACGCAATTATATTTCATTATCTAACAAAACAGATTTTGTTAGTAGCGGTTTTGCCGATTCTGTTATATATTGTGTCCAAAATTCATTTGCATCTGTAGATGATGATGCTACTGTTGAAGTAGCCCCTGATGGATCAACAACAAATACTCCGTATATGAATTTTTGGGGAGTATCAAGAAAAAATCTGATGGAATCTACCAGCAATTATTATTTTCAACACGAGTTTGCGGTGCAAATGGTTACTGGCACATTGCCTTTGTATGACGAATCAAATGGTGATTTTATTCGTTCTGTAACAGATGCACAAACAGCAAAATGGTATCCATATGATATTAATCATGTGCAAATCATAAGCGATACTATACGTAGTGTCCCCGGTCATTTAGATCCACGAGTTACTGTTCTTTTTGGCAATGAAGATAAAAGATATGCACAATATACTGCTTTGGATTCTATTGATATTATAAAAGCAACTCCAGATGCATTAGCAGACGATGGATTTGTTTATGATACGATCAGATATCCGATTTTACAGATATTTCCTACAGAAAAAAAATATGTTGAAAATTATCTATCTAAAAGATATTTAGGAGGAGCATCTACATCAAGATCTGGATATATTACCGTTTCTATTAATGGTACAACACGTTATGCTCCAAGTTTTTATGGTCGCACATTGGGAACTAACTCTACCACTGCAAACGATGGATATGGTCGCTGGTTGTATAGAGATGGAGCGCCTTACATACTCTCAACCTGTGCCGAAATGAAATTCTGCGCAGCCGAAGCATACTGGAAGAAAGGAGACAAAGCAGGTGCATTACAGGCTTTGAAAGATGGTGTTGCAAGGCACATGGATTTTTGCGAAAAATACATTGTTCTACCTAATGGAGAAATCGGCGGAGATAAAATTTTGAAAGCCACATTTCGTGCTTTAGCAAACGAATATCTTGCAGGACCTTATGTAGGTGGTTTAACAGTATCCGATTTGACACTAAGCCATATCATGATGCAAAAATGGATTACTCTTTATCCATGGGGTGCGCCAGAAGCTTTTGTTGATATGCGAAAATATCATTGGGATATTGATTACACTGGTGATTATCCTAAACTAAATAATGGCTGGACATTAAATAGTCTTACTCAAAAATGGGATTCAAATCCGGCAAAGGTTTATAAAGGATTTTATTTGCGCCCTGCTCAGGTTGAAAATCGAAAACAAAGATTTGATGTTAATAACCAAGGATCTCCCTGCTATCGTATTCGTCCGCGTTATAATTCTGAATATATGTGGAATTTACCAAGTCTAAAAAAATTAAAACCCATTCCGGGAGATGCACTTAATTATCATTGCTCTATTCCTTGGTTTGCATTCCCCGGTGATATTCCAGAAACATTATAAATATATAAAATAATAGTATCATGAAAATATTAAAATATTCTTTAAGTTTGGTTGTAATGTTATTTGTTATAACCTCGTGTGAAAAACATGAAATAAAGTTTACACAAGAAATCCCATTTAACTCTGAAACACAGGCTGCTTTTGAACTCAATTATATTGTAAATCTGACAACAGATGCCTCTAATAACATTACAAAAGTGGAATTAAACGATGAAATTATTTATCGTAGCGATATAACGCCATATAATTGCGCTCCCAATGTAGGTGGAACTGCCGGTAGATTCTTCATCGTAAACAAAGGAAAATCAAATATAAAATTATATCAAGGAGTATCTCCTAATTATACCTTGGTATATGATAATGAATTTGACCTTGATGGAGGTAAATATTATAATGTATTTATTCATAGTTTTAAGCAAGCGCCTATTGTTATAAATAATGGTTATCCTTATAAAAAAGATCCCGTTCACAAAGATAGTTGTGGCTATGTAAGATTCTATAATTTCCTTTATGAAACAGATAGTACGCCTACAACTCTTAGATTACAATATAAACGATTAGACCATTTTACAGCAGACAAATGGGTAGATGTTGGGACTCCCGTCGCTTTCGGAGAATGTACAGATTGGGAAACAATTGTAATAAAAAGACCGACAGGTATTGTTAATGGAAGTGTAAGAGTTGACTACAGAATTCATATTATTGATGATCAGGGAAATGATATGGGGCGATTACAGATCAGAGGAACTGGCAGTAGTTATTCAAATTATTCAGATTGGTGGACATGCTATATTGGTCGGTTTCAACATCATATTTTCAAAGGTTATCGGGCAAAAAATACTCTCAGGGCTGGTGTTACAACGGTTTGGGCATGGTAGCAATCAATATGTTTATTATTTAAAATTAACAAAATCAATAAAGAAGAGGCTGTCCTAAAAGGCGGCTTCTTTTTTTTGTTAGGCGGCGAGTTGAAGATAGAATTGGACCCTTTGCAAAACCTAATCGTCAGAAAAAAATAAAAAATTATTGCTGTCCGCTAAAAGATAAAAATAAACAAATCAACAGTCTGCAACGCCTATACAAAGGTAAATCAGACTTATAATTAAAAATATTGCTGTCCGCTAAACATTAAAAAAAGAGTAAAATCACTGCCTGTCTGTTTACTATTTTACCATTACCATTATATCATTAACCATTAACTACATCTATCATTTCAGCAGTTTATTTGAGTCGAGATTGTGTTTTTCAATATCTTTGAAATAGTTTACTGTTCCCACTTTCAATTCCACTGTTGAGGCATCGTCGCAAACGATGATGCTTTTAGGATGCATTTGCAAAACCGAAATAGTCCACATTTGGCTTATGCTTCCTTCCACTCCTTGCTGCAAAGCGCGGGCTTTGTTGTGTCCGTTCACTATTATCAAAACTTCTTTTGCATCGGTAATTGTGCCTACGCCAACGGTAAGCGCCGTTTTGGGAACTTTGTTTACATCATTGTCAAAGAAACGCGAATTTGCAATTATTGTATCTGTCGTAAGAGTTTTAATTCGTGTGCGCGAGGCGAGCGAAGAACCCGGTTCGTTGAAAGCAATATGTCCGTCGGGACCAATCCCGCCAAGAAACAAATCTATCCCGCCGTACGATTTTATTTTTGCTTCGTAATCTTCACATTCCGCTGTAAGATTTTTTGCATTTCCATTCAAAATATTTACGTTTTCTTTTTTTATATCAATATGATTAAAAAAATTAGTCCACATAAACGTATGATAACTTTGTTCGTGATTTTGAGGTATTCCTATATATTCGTCCATATTGAAAGTAACAACGTTTTTGAACGAAACTTTTTTTGCCTTAAACAATCGTATCAATTCATTGTAAGCGCCAAGCGGCGACGAGCCTGTGGGCAAACCAAGCACAAACGGTTTTTTCGGCGTTGGTTTGAATGTGTTGATTTTTGTAACAATGTATGCCGCAGCCCATTTTGATACATTTTGGTAATCTGGTTGAATGATTAATCTCATGACATTTTTATTTTTTTTTCGATTATTTTTTCAGTAATTCTTTTGCATTGTCAATGGCGGCTTTGGTTATATCGCTGCCGCTAAGCATTTTTGCAATTTCCATAACACGTTCTTCCTGCGTCAGCAAACGAATATTTGTTGTGGTTGTATTTGCCGTTTCTTCTTTGTAAACAAAATAATGATTATTGCCTTTGCTTGCAATTTGAGGCAGATGCGTGATATTTATTATTTGCGAATTTTTTGAAAGATTATTTATTATTTCGCCTGTTTTGTCGGCTACATCTCCTGATATTCCCGTGTCTATTTCGTCAAAAATGATTGTGGGAAACATTCCGTTTTCAATTACAAGCGATTTCAAACTCAGCATCAATCGCGATATTTCGCCGCCCGAAGCGACTTTGGATATTTCCTGCGGCGCAATTTCTTTGTTTGCCGAAAATAAGAAAGCGACATTGTCTTTTCCGTTGGGCGTGAACGTTTCATTTTCGGCAATCGTGATATTCAGCACGGCATTCGGTATTCCGAGCGATTGCAGCATTTGCACAACGTGTTTTTCAATATTGGCGACAACCTTTTTCCGCGATTGAGTAAGACTTTCGGCGCACGATTTCATTATCTCAAAACGTTTCGATTTTTCTTTTTCAAGTTCTTCGATGCGAGTATCAAAATTTTCGATATTTATGAGTTTTTGTTCAATATCTTTGTGAATTGCAAGTAACTCATCAATTGTCGAAACTTTATGTTTTTGCTGCAACTGGTAGATAGTATTCAAACGGTTTTCGATGAATTGCTGACGTTCCGAATCAAAGTTTATGGTTTCATTTTGCAGGTTGATTTCGTCTGCAATATCGCGAAGTTCAATTCGGCACGATTCCATTCGCACAACAAAATTTTCGGCATATTTTGATATTTTTTCTATTTTCTTCAACGCCGAAACGCTTTCGCGAAGCATTGTATTTATTGATGTTTCGTCGTTAGCCAAAATTGCCGCCGCATTTGTGTATGCGGTTTTTATTTCTTCGGCATGAGTAATCTGGCTTAATTCGTTTTCCAAATCTTCCTGTTCGGCGGCTTGCAGTTTTGCCGATAAAAATTGTTCATTCTGGAAATTCAGATAATCATAATCGCTTTTAGCCTGTTCTGCTTGGTTTTTCAATTCCGACAATTGTTTTTCGGAATCTTTGTATTTGGCAAAAGCCGACTGATATTGCTGCAAAATTTCTTTATTTTTTGCCGTAGTGTCAACCACTTCCATTTGAAAAGTTGTATTCGACAATAATAAATTTTGATGTTGAGAATGAATATCTACAAGTTGTTCGCCTATATTTTTAAGTTGTGAAATATTTACGGGAATATCGTTTATGAATGCTCGCGATTTGCCGTTGCCGCTTATTATTCGGCGAAAAACGGAAATTGTATCAAATTCGGCATCGTTGTTTTCAAAAATTGATTTAAATCTTTTTTCATCAAGTTGAAAAACTACTTCTATTACGCAATTTTTTTCGGGATTTTTAATAACGTTTGTTTCGGCTCGCTGCCCCAGCGCCAATGATAATGCGCCAAGCAGAATTGATTTACCTGCGCCTGTTTCGCCGGTAATTATGCTTAAACCTTTGTTAAAATCAATCTGCAATGAGTTGATTATTGCATAATTTTCTATATTTATTGATTTAAGCATGTCGGTTTATAATTAAGCCTTATGTTTTAGAAAATTTAATATCCCGAAAACGCATTGCTAAAATTCGCTTGTTGATTCTTTTATTGCTTTATATTTTGATTCGTTTGCGTTGTCAATTTCAGCCAGAATGTTGTACACTCTCACTTTGTCGGTCATTGCGCCCTGCGAATATATATTTACAAGTTCATCGGCTTTTGCATCAAAAAATAATTTCAGATATGTCAAATACGGGTCGGGTTTATCGCGATAAACTTTTTGAATTTCAGTCAATGCCTGCGAAATCTGTTCACGCGCTTCGCTCGGACGTTCCGACAGTCTGTCCAATCCCAAACGATGATATATGTGATAAGCCGAACGAACGTTGCTGTAGCGCGAATTAAGAATGTTATTGACAATCCAGTATCTGTTGCGACGATTACCATCAAACGCTTTCCAGCCTGCGCCTATTTCATTTTGCGCATTGGATACTATTTTTTGCGCTTTCTGAAAATAATCCGTTCCTCCGCGCGGCGAAAATGAATCATAATCAAATCCTATAATCAAATATACATAATATGCTATAAGAGACGACAGGTTTGATGTATGTGTGTTTTCGTTAAACTCTATTTTATCATATTCGTTGTATTTGAATTGAATATCGTTGTCGGAAAAATTAAGCATTGTTGTGTGATATGACGAACCGAAAACGGGACGTTTTGATTGAATCTGCATTGAACCTTTAAATTCTCCCGAATTTATTTCTTCCGTAATATTTATAAATATCGAACATTCAATTCGTTCCTGCTGCGTATAAACATGATTCGACCAGTTTGTATTATTCACAAATTCGTACAGCGATTGTTGCAATGTGTTGAAAATAGTGCGGTTTGTTGAACCTTGTATTCGTTGTGATGCTACACTTACTCTACAAAACAATTCCTGCGCATTGCTTGTTAACGCTGTAAAAATCAGACACAATGAAAGTAATATCTTTTGCATAGCATTTATGTTTTTTTGATTATTAAGAAAAATAAATTAATTTTTTTTTGAATTTTCTTTTTCTTTATCTTTCTCTTTTTCCTTCTCGTTTCCTTTTTCCTTCTCCTTCTCTTTTTCTTTCTCTTTCTCTTTCTCTTTCTTTTCAACAAGACGATAGTAAATCTTGTTGCTCAAAAATTCATCGATAGCCAAAAGCGTTGGTTTGGGTTGTTTTTCGTAGTATTTTGAAATTTCTATTTGTTCGCGATTTTCAAAAACTTCTTCAATCGAATCTCCCATTGCCGTGAATTCTTCAAGTTTACGGCTTAATTCCTGTTTTTGTTCGGCTGAAATTTGATTTGCGCGTTTTGTAATAATCATTACGGTTTCGTAAATATTACTTGTTTTGTCCGACAGTTCTGTAATGTTTCGTGTTTGCGTTGTGGTTGAAATATTTTTTTTCATATATATATTTAATTTGAATTATTCGTTTGTATTATTTTGATTTGAATGTTCTATTGATTTAGCGCCAAATTGAGTCGCTTTTATAGCAACGGCATACATATTTTCGGCTTCCTTTTTGTAATTTGATACAGGATATTCGCTTGTAAGATTCAAATATTCATCAATAGTATTCTGATAACGTTCTCTGCGTTTGTCGGGCTTGCTGTGCGTAGCATACAGGTAACTCGATTTAAGTATCAAAAACAAAGCATCTTCGCGATGTTTGGAGTCGGGATAATCTTTCAAATGATTTTTAAACGATTCTACTGCCGAACGGTAATCTTCGATTTTGAAATATAATTTTGCGGCAAGAAACGATTTATCAATAAGCCGTTGCTGCAATTCCTCCATTACCGTTTCGCTTTTTTTGCGATGGTCGGGATTTCCGTTTGGATATGTGTAAAGATATTCGTTCAATGCCGTTATACATTTAATAGTCGGAACTTGGTCAAGTTCCGGACGATGCGACTGCGAATAAAGACAGGCGGCATACAAATAAGTTGCTTCTTCGGCAAATATGCTGCGCGGAAAAGTTCTTTTGAACATATCAAAATAATATTCGGCAGTGTAAGGGTCGCCCGACAAATAATACGCTTTGGCGAAATAAAAATTTACGCTGTCATCGCGTTCCGTGCCTCTAAGATAAAGCAAAACAGGCTCGAAAAACTTTGTTGCGTAACGATATTTACCAATATTATAACATTCCATACCTAATTTATACTTGGTTTCGTTGTCCGATTTTTTCAAAAGTTTTTCATATTTGCTGCATGACGAAAACGTAACAACAGCAGCCAATAAAATCGTGATAATTCTTATTTTTTTCATTTTTTTACAAAAAATTTATGTGCTTTGAACCTGCAAAGGTAAAATTTTTATTCGACTTATTATAAAATAAATATTATAAAGAATTAAAAAGTTTAAAAAATCAATAAAATAAATTTTTGATTTAGTCGTTGTAATATAATTTTTTCGATTAAAATGCAAATTACGGTTATGCAAATCTCGCCCTTTCAGGGCTATTTTAGTTATAAAGTTTATAAAGTTATAAAGTTGAAAGTAATTTGTCATAATCATTAATCATTAATCATTATTTTTCATTTTTAATTTTTCATATCATCTGCCTGATAGTTTTTTTCATTATCTTTGTGCATGTTTTATTTGCGGAAACAGATAAAAGTAAAGCATTTGGGTGAAACCTGTTCTGTTTCGCACTTTTAATTTTTATTAGTTAATAATGACTGAAAACAAAAAATAAATACAAAAATGTTGCAAATTAAAGATTTACACGCATCAATCGGCGGAAAAGAAATATTAAAGGGCGTAAATTTATCAATAAACGCAGGAGAAATACACGCAATAATGGGTCCAAACGGTTCGGGAAAAAGTACGCTTGCCGCCGTTATCACAGGCAAACCGAATTACGAAGTTACGGAAGGCGAAATCTTATTCAACGGTAAAGATTTGCTGTCGATGCCGCCTGAAGAACGTTCGCATGAAGGATTGTTTTTGAGTTTTCAATATCCTGTTGAAATACCGGGAGTTAGCAACGTGAATTTTATGAAGGCTGCGCTCAACGAGCATCGTAAACACAACGGACTTGAACCGCTTTCCGCATCCGAATTTTTGAAACTAATGCGCGAAAAAATGGCTTTGGTTGAAATAGACTCAACGCTTACAAGTCGTTCGGTGAATGAAGGTTTTTCGGGCGGCGAGAAAAAACGAAACGAGATATTTCAAATGGCGATGCTCGAACCAAAACTTTCGATACTTGACGAAACCGACTCGGGACTTGATATTGATGCTTTGCGAATTGTCGCAAACGGAGTGAATTTATTGAAACGTCCCGACAATTCAACAATTGTGATAACTCATTATCAGCGTTTGCTCAATTATATTGTGCCTGATGTTATTCATGTTTTATACAACGGAAAAATCGTGAAAACTGCCGGTAAGGAATTGGCGCTGGAACTGGAAGAAAAAGGCTATGACTGGTTGAAAACCGACGATTTGACAAATATCGAAGCCAAAGAATAAAATTCAAATATTGAAAACAAAAAAACAATAAAGTTATGAAACGAATATACGTAATATTAATAGCAATATTGGCATGTATTCCATTACTCAAAGCGCAAACCGACGACGAAAAATGGATAGAAATAAACATGCTTTTTGCCGATGGATTATATAAATCGGCAATTGAAAAATTAGATGTAATTTACAAAAAATCACTAAGTAACAAGGACGATGTTCAATTTCTGAAATCTATAATTTATCGTATCGCATGTCAGAAGTATATTGATGAAAATATTACCGTGTCAACTGTAAATGCGTTGAGAAACGACTTGCAAAAAGCGCGTTCTGATATTTCGCGGGCATTAATAAATTCGCTGCTTGGAGAAGCGTTTTGGAATTATTATAAACAAAACAGATGGAAATATTACAACCGCACGGATGTAAATGATGACAAATCCAATACCGATATTGCAACGTGGAGTTTGGACAGAATTTTTGACGAATGTATTGCCGCTTATAAACGTTCGACAGAACCGTTTGATGTTTTGTGTAAAACAAATGTAGATTACATTGGCGATATTTTGATTGAAAATAAGGAAAACAGAAAATATCAGCCTACTTTATATGATTTTTTGTCGCACAGAGCAATTACAATGCTTGGAAACAGTGAAATACGAGTAACAAAACCCAAAGATGTTTTTTATCCGAACGACGAAAAATTATTTACTTTTGATGCCGAAGAATTTGCAAAAATATCAATAAACAGCAGCGACTCAACATCAAATCTTTTGTTTGTTTTGAACACATTGCAGCAACTCACAAAATTCCATTTACAGAAAAAAAATATTCTTGTGCTTGGCGATTTAACTCTTAAACGCTTGGATTTTCTGAAAACAAGTTCTACATTAGAAAATAAAAACCTGTTGTATCAAAGCAATTTAGAGAATTTTATCGAAAAATATTCTAAAAATGATATTTGGTTTGAAGCAATGTATAAACTTGCACAAATACATAAACAAAGCGGAAACGACAAAGAAGCAGTAAGAATTTGCAACGAAGCGATAAATCAAAACCATATTACAGATAACCAAAAGTCAATATTCCAAAGTTATATTGATTACATAAAAACACCGGAAATTAGTTTGTCGATAGAAGATATAAATATTCCAGACGAACATGTAAAAGCGCTTGTAAAATTCAAAAATGTGAATAATGTTTATTTTCGTATTTACAAAGCGCCTCACGAAAGAGCAAATTTTGCGTTTAACAATATAAATAAATTATATAACGACAAGGAAAAATTTCTTGAAAAAATTTCTTATCTGGAAACGGAATTTACTGCAAATATGCCAAATGCTGATGATTATAAAAGCCATACAACAGAAATTTCGCTTGGAAAATTTTTGCAAGGAGTTTACATAGTTGTTGCAAGCGACAATAAAGATTTCTTTGATGCGGACAAAAAAAATATTCAATATGCAATGTTTCAGGTATCGCCGATTTCGTATGTTTTGCGCGACAGAGGAAATCTTACCGAAATATTTGTTGCCGACAGAAAAACAGGAAAACCTTTGCCAAATGCTAAATTGGCGATAATAAACAGCAAGGAAAGCGTGCGTAGAATATCTGAAAGCGACAACAATGGAATTATAGTAACAAAAGATTTAAACAGGACAAATTCTTCCGATCTTAAGGTCATAACTTACAACAAAAATGTTCTTTACGTGAAAGAGAACATTTATTCTTATGGAAACAAATTTTATTTTAAAAATGATATAGAAACAGTTTTCTTTTTAGACAGAGCAATTTATCGTCCCGGACAAACCGTTTATTTCAAGGGAATTATAATGAATTACGAAGACAATAAATATACTATTGCGCCAAACGAAGAAGAAAAAGTTACTCTGAATGATGTAAATGATGAAGAAATATCTGTAATTAATGTTGTAAGCAACGAATACGGAACTTTCAGCGGAAGTTTTGTTTTGCCGCAATCAACTCTGGGAGGACAGTTTAGTATTGAAAGCGATTATGGAGAAATTTATTTCAATGTTGAAGAATATAAACGTCCGACTTTTGAAGTAACAATAAATGATATTGACAAAAATTATAAGTTCAATGATACCGTAAACATTTCGGGCTTTGCAAAATCCTATGCTGGATACAATATCGACAATGCAAAAGTTTCGTATAATATTGTTTGTCGAATACAATATCCTTATCGCTGGTGGTGGGGAAATTACAATACGCAAACACGAACCATTGCCGCCGATGAAACCACAACAGACAACGAAGGAAAATTTGAAATAAAATTTTTTGCCGATGACAATGAAATAAGCAACGAAATGCAAATTGCAAATTATACAATATCTGTTTCCGTTACCGACAACAACGGCGAAACTCATACGGCAGAATATAATGTGCGAATAAGCAAAAAACCGCTTATTATTGAAACAAATATTCCGGAAAATGTAAATATAAATGGCGAATTTAAATTTGATTTGACAACAAAAAATCTTAACGGCAGACATACAAAAGCAGATGTTACCGTGAAAATTTATAATCTGAAAACGCCTGAAAAACCTTTGCGCAAACGACTTTGGGAAGTTCCCGACAAGCCTTCTTTGTCTTACGATGAATACAAAAAACTTTTCCCCGATGATGTTTACGGAAATGAAGATAAAGTTGAAAATTTTGAAACGCTGGAATTGCTGAAAACAATATCGTTGAACACGGAAGAAACAAAAAATATCGACCTGAACGAATTAAAAAAATACGGTTCGGGCGCATATAAATTTGAAATTACGGCAAAAAATCCCGAAGGAGTCGAAACATCTACAACTGCATATATGCAAGTGCAAGGCGAAAAACTTGTTAATGAAAATAATTGGCTGCAGCAAGGCAAACAAACCGAAAAAGATGTTGAATTTCTTGTCGGCGGAATGAACGACAGCGTTTATCTGCATTATGATGTTGTTTACAGAGACAATTTGATTGAATCCAAAAATATAATTATCGGCACAAATATTAAGAGCATAAAAATTGATATTCCGCAAACAAAAAATAATGAAGAGTTTGCAGTGAATTTTATTAGCATCAACAATAACAGATTGTATCAGTCGCAACAGGTAATAAAACCTCACGAAGATAAGAAAAACCTTGATATTTCGCTTGTTACTTTCCGCGACAAACTGCAGCCCGGAGAAAAAGAGCAATGGAAATTACGCATAAAATCGCCGACAGGCGAAAAAACAATGGCTGAAATGGTTGCTTCGCTTTACGATGCATCGCTGGACGCTTTTGTTATGCACGATTGGCAAAAAGATTTTGCACAAAGCCGAACATTATCCTATTACAATCAAGACTGGCGAAATTATAATATGTTTTCAAAAAAACAAACGAATACTTGGTATAGCAATACAACAAGTCCGCGTTCTTATGGAAATAGAACATACGAAAAATTAATCTCTGAAAGCGATATACGAAAGAAAGCAACTCAGGTAAAGCAAATTTTTGGCGAAAAAATTAATCGTGATAAATTACTTGCCAGCGAAAAAATTAATCGTGATAAATTACTTGCCAGCGAAGAATATTTGAAACTATTTGATAATATTAAGCCATCGGAAAATAAAATAAGAGGATTTGTTATTGATGACGAATATAATTTATTAGATTATGTGTCAATATGTTTCAAAAAAAATCCAACACAAGGAACTTTTACAAATGAAAAAGGAGAATTTGAAATTGCAGCGAAAACAGGCGATGTGCTTGTGTTCTCATGTATTGGATATTTAACACATGAAATTACTGTTGATAAGAAAGTTTTAGGAGTAATTTTAATAAAAGATAATATAGTATTAGAAGAATCTGTTGTTGTTGCTTATACTACTACAAAAAAAGTATCATTAACAGGTTCTATTTCGGAGGTAAAAGCTGAAACGATAATATTAAGAGGCACGAAATCAAAAGACTCGGGACAAAATCCTTTGTATGTTATAGATGGAAATATATCGGAAGAAAATCCTATAAGTGAATCCGATATTGAAAGTGTTTCTGTTTTGAACGATGACTCTGCTGTTGCGCTATATGGAGCAAGAGCTGCAAATGGAGTTATTGTTATTACTACTAAAAAAGGAAGCGCCAATGCGTTTGAAAACATCAAAGCGCGCACAAATTTCAACGAAACGGCATTCTTTTATCCTGAATTGCGAACTGACAAAAACGGCGAAATAATCATAGATTTCACAATTCCCGAAACCTTAACTCGCTGGAAAATGCTCGGACTTGCGCACACCAAAAATCTTGAAACAGGCAAAATTACAGCATATACAGTTACACAAAAAGAAGTTGCAATTTCGGCAAATGCGCCGCGTTTTTTCCGCAATGGAGATAATATAGAATTAAGCGCAAAAATCAATAATATTACCGAAAACGAAATTAAAGGCAAAGCGCAACTTTTGTTGTTTGATGCATTTACAATGCAACCTGTAAACATTATTACAAACCAAACAGAACAGGAGTTCTCGATTAATTCAAATCAAAGCGTTGCAGTGAAATGGAATTTGAAAATTCCGGCAGATATTGAAGCAATAACATATCGCGTAATGGCAATCACCGACAAACACAGCGATGGCGAAGAAAAAACAATTCCTGTTTTGCCTAATTCCATGCTTGTTACCGAAAGTTTGCCGTTCACAGTTCGCGCAAAACAGAGCAAGGATTTTTATTTTGAAAAATTAATCGGCAATACATCTCCGACATTAAAAAATTACAGTTATACGCTTGAATTTACTTCAAATCCGGTTTGGTATGCAGTGCAGGCGCTGCCTTATATTATGGAATATCCTTACGAATGTTCGGAGCAGGTATTCAGTCGTTTTTATGCAAATTCGCTTTCAACAACGATAATTGATAAATTTCCGCTAATCAAACGTATATTTGATTTATGGAAATTGAACGATTCAAAAGAATTGCTTTCAAATCTCGAAAAAAATCAGGAATTAAAAAATATTCTGATAGAAGAAACGCCATGGCTGCGTACGGCAAAAAATGAATCTGAAAACAAGAAACGCATTGCTCTGTTGTTTGATTTAAATAAAATGCAAAAAGAGCAAAAATCGGCTTTGGATAAATTAAAAAACAAACAAATGAGTAACGGCGCATTTCCATGGTTTAGCGGAATGTGCGAGTCGAGATATATTACGCAACACATTGCAATTGGTTTGCAACATTTGAAAAAACTTCATGCTGTGAGCGATATTTATGAAGATGAAGTTGATGAAATAAGCGAATCTGCGTTAAAATATCTCGATGCAAAAATGCTTGACGACTATAATGATTTATTGAAACGTAATGTTGACTTATCAAAATATGAAATTCCTGCAATTATTTTACATTACCTGTATTTGCGCAGTTTTACGGGAATTGTCGGTTTGTCGAAACAGGAAAAAATTGCTTTCGATTATTTTTTCAACAGAATTGAGATAAATTGGTTTGATAAAGGAATTTATGAACAGGCTTTGATTGCGCTCACTGCACACAGATTGGGCAAACAGGAAATTGCTCAAAAAATTATAAATTCGCTGAAAGAACGTGCGCAAACATCAGAAGAAACAGGAATGTACTGGGCTGAAAATCGGCAAGGCTATTTTTGGCATCAGTCGCCGATAGAAACGCAGTCATTGCTGATAGAGGCTTTTATGGAAACAGGCGATAACAAAAACGAAGTTGAAGAAATGAAAATATGGCTGCTGAGAAATAAACAAACAAATAATTGGAAAACAACAAAAGCAACAGCCAATGCCTGTTATGCCTTATTGATGCAAAACGAAAATAATTTAAATGATAACGCGCTTTTGCAAATTAAATTGAATAATAAACCTTTGGATGAAATGAAAAAAGAAGATTTGCAGAAGGCTGAAGCAGGTACAGGTTATGTGAAAACATCATGGCATAACGATGAAATACAAAATGATTTTGGGAAAATAAACGTAACAAATCCCAACAATACAATTGCGTGGGGAGCGGCATATTGGCAGTATTTTGAAAATCTTGATAAAATAACTTCGGCACAGGCGGGATTGAATATTAAACGCGAATATTTTATTTCCGAAAATACCGAAAATGGCGTCAAACTTAACCGCATCACCGAAAACAACAAAATAAAAGTTGGCGATAAAATAAAAGTAAGAATAGAATTGAACGCCGACCGCGATTACGAATACGTCCATTTGAAAGATATGCGAGCATCGGGATTAGAACCTGTGAACGTGCTTTCGCAATCGAAATATCAGGATGGAATTTGGTATTACGAAACTACAAAAGATGCCTCTACAAATTTCTTTATTTATTATTTGAGAAAAGGAACTTATGTTTTTGAATACGAACTTATAGCAAACAATGCAGGCGAATTTTCAACAGGAATTACAACTTTTCAATGCATGTATGCACCTGAATTTACGGCACACTCGGCAGGACAAAAAATAACAATAAATGCAACAAAATAAAATATGGGAAAATCTATTGTCGATATTCAAAAAAATCAATCGGAAAAATTAGTAAATTATTTTGTCGATTTATATCTTGCAAACTTGGATTTAATTTGCGAAAATGTCGGAGATTCAATGAATGCGGCGCGAAGCGAAGCAATTGAGAATTTTAATATAAACAGCATCTACAATCGCGAAAATGAAAAATATAAACATATCAATATTCAAAAAATATTTTCGTATCCGTATGAAAAATATTTTATTCCGACAACATTTCAGTCTGCCAACGATATATTTATTTGCGATGTTTCAGATTTAAATTCATATAAAATATTTTTGCAAAACGGATTCTATTGTAGCAGCAGCGAGAAACTTACGATTCTCGAAAACGGCGTTATTTTTGGAAGTTTGGCAGAAGCATCAATAAAATATCCTCAACTTTTCAGACAATATTACAATAAAATTTCGGATAACGAAAACGAAGGTTTGGTAGCATTGAATACGGCATTTGCGCAAGATGGAATTTTTATTTACATTCCTCAAAATGTTGTTCTTGACAAGCCTATTCAAATAATAAATATACTTTTAGGCGAAAATCACACAATGGTTCAATATCGCAATTTATTTATTGTTGAGCAAAATGCGGAAGCAAATATTTTAATGTGCGACAATACTTTTTCCGACAGTAAATTTCTCACAAACTGCGTCAACGAAACATTTTTGGGCGAAAATGCACGCCTCGAAATTGTGCGGCTGCAAAATGAACATAATCTTTCAAATCATTTTTCGTTTTTCCATACAAAACAGGAAAAAGAAAGTAATTATATCGACAATATAATAACGCTAAACGGCGGCGCTGTATGCAATAACATAAGCGCTTTACTCAACGGCGAACATTGCGAAAATCATACTTTCGGGCTGTTTTTGGTTGATAAATCGCAGTATGTCGCCAATTATACTTCGGTTAATCACATATCGCCAAACTGTGTAAGCAACGAGCATTTCAAAGGAATACTCGACGACAATGCAACAGGAATTTTCAAAGGCAAAATTCTGGTAAGTCCCCATGCCGACAAAACCGAAGCGTTTCAATCCAACAACAATATTCTGATTTCCGATACGGCAAGAATGTTTACGCGTCCGCAACTTGAGATTTATGCCGACGATGTAAAATGCAGTCACGGAGTTACTGTCGGCAGACTCGACGAAGATGCGTTATTTTACATGCGTTCGCGCGGCATTGAATATCGTCAGGCTCAGTTGTTGCAGTTGTTTGGTTTTGCTTATGATGTAATAAGTAAAATAAGCATGGAAACATTGCGCAACCGTGTTGCCGACTTGGTGGAAAAACGTTTGCAAGGCGAATTGTCGCAATGCATAGGCTGTACATATCAATGCAAAAAATGAAATAATTGATTTTATTTACTATTTTATTATTTACGATTAACCAATTTACTATTTGTTTTTGCCGTCATTACAATGAACTTATATAATGATTAATGAGCGATAGCGCAACCGTTGGTTAATAAAATCTCGCCTTTGCAGGGCGAAACAGGCAAAATATAAGACCTTTGCAAAACCTAATCGTCAGAAAAAACATCAAAAATTATTGCTGTCCGCTAAACATTAAAAAAAGAGTAAAAAAAACAGGGCTGATTCAACATATATAGAGTCAGCCCTTTTTGGTTAATTTTGCATTGAAAAAACAAAAAAAAGAACCAAT
>JAISPX010000043.1 GCA_031274595.1 Prevotellaceae bacterium
ATCTCTTCTGAAAATAATTCTACCATTTTTGCTCTTATTTCTTCCTTGTTTGTCATAATATTTTCTAACTTAAAGATTTGTGCAAAGATATACTATTTTTGGGATTTTTGTCGTACACCAAGCAGGAACAATCGAAAAAGAGGAGTGTGAAAGGAAAAAGACTGGACGCTGGATGGAATAATGATTATTTATTGAAAATCCTAATAAATTAAGATGCGTTTGCCCTGTCCTGACTTGTCTGATATTTTTAAGGTTACTGATATTCCTGTACTTCAATCTTGGTTATTGAAATTATTCAAATTTCAGGAATTTATATTGCTTGATGAAATCGGAAAGAAGATGTATAGTTGTGCTTTAAAAAAATACATTCAATTTGTCGAATTTTTATCGTCAAAAGAAACATATCTTGTAGCCGAGCCGCAAACGCAATACATACTTTCCAAGCCGTCAGAGTTTCCGGAAAACGAAAAACGTAAAGAGTTTATTTTAAAAGTAACATATCCAGATGGACGAATTGTTGCCGAAAGGGTTGTTTACAAAACGCTCATAGATGTTATTAAATTTGCAGGTGCTTATAATGTTCAGTCATTAGGTATCTTTGTCAATAAAATAAACTTGGTTTCTGAAACTGTATTGCCTCGTTACGAAATTTCTCAAAAACATATTGGCAATGGGTTGTATGTTATGACAAACTGTGACACGGAAACCAAGCAACGCATAATAGAGCAGATTTCGGAAGCGTTTAATATGGGATTAAAAGTAGAAAAAGTGTCAATAATATAAAAATGAAAGAACAAAAAGTATGCCCGAAAAACAGAACATAGAATACAAGTCCTCGTGGCACGAGGACTATTTAGATTGGATTTGCGGCTTTGCCAATGCGCAGGGCGGACGAATTTATATCGGCAAAGACGATAACGGAAATGTGATAGGCATTGCCGATTACAAAGATTTGATGGAGAAAATCCCCAACAATTTTCGTGCAAATGAGCGCAATGCCAAACTTGTTTGAGCATTGCCGAGCGTAGCCGAAAATCATCTCAGGTAAAATCAAAAATCAGTTGGGCATTACCGCCAATGTCAATCTTTTACAGGAGGGCGACAAACATTACATAGAAATCGTTGTTACGCCTTATTCAGTGCCTATTTCGTTGCGAGGCAGGTATTTTTATCGCAGTGGCAGCGTGAAACAGGAATTGATAGGTGCAGCACTCAACGAGTTTTTATTGGAACGTATCGGCAAAAAATGGGATAGCGTGCCTGTTCCAAATATTCAAATAGAAGATTTAAAGCCGGAAACTTTCACTTTTTTCAAAGAAAAAGGCATAAAAAGCGGTCGTATTGAAGAAGATAGCCGCAACGACACACCTTTGCAAGTGCTTGAGAATCTAAAACTTGTAGATAAGAGTCTATTGAACAGAGCCACAGTAATGCTTTTCCACCCAGACCCCGAAAAATTTGTGTCGGGTGCATATATCAAAATCGGCTTTTTTCGTACCGACAGCGATTACTGTTTCAAGACGAAAATGCCGATTTAGCGAGAGCAAAACCAAACTTGTTTGAGTTTTGCCGAGCGTGAGGCATTTCTGCAAATACACGGTAATCTCTTTGAGCAAGTCGAAAAAAACAATGGATTTTCTACTGACAAAATACACCAAAGCATTGATTTCATACGAAGATATTACACGAGTTGAAACATACGAATATCCCAAAGATGCTCTGCGTGAAGCTTTGTTAAATGCCGTTGCGCACAAAGATTATACGGGTCCGTATCCTATTCAAATCAGCGTATATGCCGACAAAATTATGATTTGGAATTATGGCAGATTGCCCGAAAATTGGACGGTTGAAGATTTGCTTGACAAACATTCCTCTCAACCGCGCAATCCCGATATTGCAACCGCCTTTTTCCGAAGTGGTTATGTTGAATCGTGGGGGCGAGGAATGGATAAAATGAGAAATCTATGCCTTGAAGCCAAAATTCCTGTACCTCAATTTTCCTGCAAAGGCAACGACTTTTGGACTGTTTTCCGCAAAGATATTTACAACAAAGAAGAATTAAGCAACAGGGGTTTGAATGATAGACAGATTGATGCTTTGTTGTTTTTCAAAGCTAAAAGCGAAATAACAAGTTCGGAATATGCAGAAAAATACAATGTTTCCGATAGAACGGCAAGGCGTGATTTGTCCGAATTGACAGAAAAGAAACTGCTTAAAAATGAGGGAGATAATAAATTGTCTCGATATGTTTTCCCATAAATGTCCGATAAATGTCCGATAAATGTCCGGTATGTCCGCATAGTATATAAATTCGATTTTTAAACAAACAAGGCGAAACAAAATTAGCAGTTTATGTTTTCCCAATTCGGAAGTAATTTCCGAATCGTTTCCGAAATAGTCAAAGAGTACATTTCCCCAGTATCCCCAATTCCCCATAAAGGGGATTTGGGGATTTTCTTTTTCAATAGGTATAAATCATTTTATAATTGCCTCCGCAAAAACAACGCAGGTAAAGCGGTATTCCTTTCTCATTCACTTAGTCAGGAAAAAACACGCTTGCAAGGGTATAACAAGCGGCTAAAAAAATCTCCACACCTCGCTACGCTTCGGGTAGTATTTTTTTAGCCGCCCTTGCAAGCGCCGCCGACACACACCATTGTTGCGCTCCAACTCACTCCGCTACGCTCCGTTAGGTGCTCACAATGGGCGTGTCGGCTTGTTTTTCCTGCCAAGCGTTCATTCGGTCGTCATTCGCGGCTACTCCTGCCCCCTTAAACCCCGATAAGGAAGTCGCTACGCTCCATTTTTTAGACAGGGGGCAGCAGCCGCTGATTGTTGTGCTCGCCTGCGGGTCGCTCGGGCTAATCGGGCTGTCACGCTTTTTGCAATGTTCCATTTCGTTTTTTTGCCCACCCTTTTTCAGCGGTTGTGGTCGTGTTCTTTTCAGTCGTTCCGCAGGCTACACTCCTTACATTCACACCACCACACATTGTTTATCCCAAGCAAAAGCCGTCATTCTCTCACTACATTCCGCAGGCTGCATTTCGTTTTTTCATTCCGGCACTTGCTTTACCCGCAAAAAAAACTACACTTCACGGCAAAAAATCGCGCCAGCCCTGCGGCAAAGCCATAGGCGTCCACAGCCTCCACTACGCTACGGCTATCTGTGTCCGCCACCCTCGCTCCACTCGCAGACGGCTCGCGCCTAATGCAGCAGCCAAAAAATGCACTCCATTTCGCTACGCTCCATTCCGCCGCATTTTTAGCC
>JAISPX010000050.1 GCA_031274595.1 Prevotellaceae bacterium
GCATTGGTTCTTTTTTTGTTTTTTCAATGCAAAATTAATCAAAAAGGGCTGACTCTATATATGTTGAATCAGCCCTGTTTTTTTACTCTTTTTTTAATGTTTAGCGGACAGCAATAATTAATAACCATCTGTTAATAAAATCTCGCCTTTACAAGGCGAAACAGATGGAACATAATATTAGTACTTTGATGGTTGTTTGGTATCATTTTTCATTTCATCAGATTACTTCTTCGCTATGTGCAATGACACTGAAAAACAAAATCTTAACAGCCTCTGAAACTCTGCTATAATTTATTAATTTGCGGTGAAAGCCAATAACCTTATTCTATACTATTCCCGTAAATCCCATAAATACCATAGCCAAAATTCCTGCAATAATAAGCGCAATAGGCATTCCTTTGAATGCTGCAGGAACGTTTGCAATATTAAGTTGCTCACGAATTCCTGCAAATATTATCAATGCCAGCGCAAATCCTATGGCTGTTGATATTGCGTAAACCAACGACAGCAATAAACTTTCTTTGTAAATATCGTGTTGTGTAACAAGAATAGCAACGCCAAGTACGGCGCAATTTGTAGTTATCAGCGGCAAAAATACGCCAAGCGACTGATAAAGCGCAGGCGATACTTTTTTCAGAATAATTTCAACCATTTGAACCAATGCTGCAATCACAAGTATGAATGAAATTGTTTGCATAAATTGCATGTCAAGCGGAATTAGAATGTATTGCATCAACAAAAATGTTACCAGTGTGGCAATTGCAATTACAAAGGTTACCGAAATTCCCATTCCTATTGCAGTATCAATTTTTTTCGATACGCCTAAAAAAGGACATATTCCTAAAATTTGAGATAACACTACATTATTGATAAATACTGCCGATATAAATATTATAATGTATGACATAATTTTTAATTTTTAGTTGTTTTCAATTTGTTTACTATAACGATTAAAAAACCAAGCACAATAAATGCGCCGGGAGCAAGTACAAAAGCAAGTAATCCGTAATCTTCGGGATAAATCTGGAAGTTGAATATTTTTCCTGTTCCCAAAAATTCGCGAATTGACCCAAGTACGGTAAGCGCAAGCGTAAATCCTGCTCCCATACCAATGCCATCAAGTATAGATGAGAAAGTTGAGTTTTTGGATGCAAAGGCTTCTGCTCTGCCGAGTACAATGCAGTTTACAACTATCAACGGAATGAATAATCCTAAACTTTCGTAAAGCGGCGGCATATATGCCTGCATTATCATCTCAACAATAGTTACAAACGATGCTATAATAACAATAAATGCAGGTATGCGTACTTTGTCAGGTATGAAATTTTTAAGCATGGATATTACCATATTGGAACATATAAGCACAAAAGTAGTTGCAATTCCCATTCCAAATCCGTTTATTGCCGAAGATGTAGTTCCTAATGTAGGACACATTCCCAGCAGTAATACCAATACAGGATTTTCTTTTAGTATTCCGTTTGTTAATATGTTTATTTTTTTACTCATTGATTTATCTCCTGATTATAAGTTATTAGTTTCATTATTCTGGCGATTCTTGTGTTTGCAAGTCGCTTTCGTTTACTTTTAAATATACTTCGTAAGCGCGATTTAAAGCATCCATAAATGCTCGCGAACTGATTGTTGCCGCTGTGATTGCATCAATCTCGCCTCCATCTTTTTTGACTTTCATGTTGCTGTTCCACTTTCTGTTTACAACGTTTTGAGTTGGTTTTGATGTATCCGAAAACCATTCCTGCATTTTTGCTCCGAGTCCCGGTGTTTCGGCATGTTTCAGTACCGAATAATTTTTTATTACTCCATCAATATCAAATCCTACCATGATTTTAATTTCACCGCTGAATCCTTTTTTTGTATTTGTTTCAACAGCAATGCCGACTAATTTTCCATCTTTCTTTGCCGGGAAAACCGTAAGTTTATCGCCTCCCGAAATTTCTATTTCAAATTTTTCATCTGTAGGATTATTATTAAAGTCGGGCGTAACATCTTTTATTGCTTTTTCCTGTTTTTGTTTTTCTGCCTGAGATATTGGCTCTTTTGTCATTCCATATACAAGAGCGAGCAAGCCTGCTACAACAATGCTTATCAAAGCAAGTGAAAGTAGCATGTTTTTGAACGAAGATTTTAATTTTTCCATTATTTTATCTCCCCGAATAATTTAGGTTTCATATATTTATTGATAAGCGGAACCATTGCATTCATAAACAATATTGCAAACGACAAGCCTTCGGGATAACTTCCGAACGTTCGTATGGCAATAGTTATTAATCCTATACCTGTTCCGTAAACTATCATTCCTTTGTGCGTCATTGGCGAAGTAACATAATCGGTTGCCATATAAACTGCGCCGAGAATCATACCGCCTGTGAGCAAATGAAAAACAGGGTCGATGAATTGGTTAGGATTTACCAAATGTAAAGTTCCCGAAAATACCGTAACCGTCAGAAATATTGTAATCGGAATATGCCATGTTATAACTTTGCGAACAAGCAGATAAGCAAATCCCAAAAGCAAAGCAATTGCCGATACTTCGCCAAGCGAACCGCCTATTTGTCCCCACAGCGAATCAAGATAAGTAAAAGTATAATCAGCCTGACTTTTTATTTGGTCAATTGTCAATCCGTTTTTCAATCCTTCTTTAATTATTGCAAGAGGCGTTGCTCCTGTTGTTGCATCGGCTGTTATCATATTTATTGGCAGAGGCCACGTTGTCATTTCTACGGGACGTGCAATTAATAAAAACACACGACCTACAAGCGCCGGATTAAACGGATTGTTTCCTAAACCGCCAAAAACCATTTTCCCTACGCCGATTGCAATGAGGCTGCCTACAACGACTAACCATAAAGGAAAATTTGATGGTAAATTAAACGCCAGAATCAAACCTGTAACTATTGCGGAATAATCGTTTACGGTGGGCGTGGTTTTCAAAAGAAATTTTTGAATAAGATATTCAAACACAACACACGAAATTACGGCTACACAAACAACTGTCATTGCTCCCAATCCGAAAAAATAAAATGACACACATAGCGCAGGAAGCAAAGCAATAATCACATCGCGCATCAAACGTTTTGTGCTGAATTCGCCGTGAATATGTGGCGAGGGTGATATTATTAATTTATTCATATTAGATTAATATTTTATTTTCAAAATTATCTTACTTTTGTTTTACAATAAGTTTCATTGCTCTTGTTTTCCCAAGTCTTATATAATCTACAAGCGGTAAATTTGCGGGACAGGTGTACAGGCAACATCCACATTCGATGCAAGCGTGTACGGAATTTTCTTTTAAATCTTCGAGCATATTGCGCTCGGCAAGTTTATACAACAAAAACGGCAGAAGTCCTATCGGACAAGCGGCAACACATTTCGAGCAGCGGATACAGTTAGATTTTGTTCCGCGTTTTGATTCTTCTTTTGTGATGAATAAAACGGCTCCCGAACCTTTCAATGTTGGAGCGTTCAGATTATTTATTGCGCGTCCCATCATTGGACCTCCGCTTATTACTTTTCCCGTATTTTCGGGCATTCCGCCTATGGCATTAATCAATTGCGTCAGTGGCGTGCCTACACGGACAATAAAATTTTTCTGAACATTCAGATTTTTTCCCGTTATTGTTACGCTGTTTTCAAAAAGAGGTTTGTTTTTTTGTACTGCTTCGTAAACGGCAAGAGTTGTACAAATATTTGAAACTATGCAACCTGTTTCTATGGGCAAGGCTCTGTCGGGAACTTCAAGTCCTGTAATTGATTTTATCAACTGTTTTTCGCCTCCTTGCGGATATTTCGGTTTAAGCGAAACTATTTCAATTCCGCTATAATTTGCGGCTAATTTTTTAAGATTATCAATAGCATCTTGCTTGTTTGTTTCTATGCCTATGTACGCTTTGTCAACGTTTACCACTTTTTTAAGTAATTGCACGCCAATCAGCAGTTCTTCTCCTTTTTCGAGCATCACACGATGGTCGGATGTAAGATAAGGTTCACATTCGGCGCCGTTTATGATTATTGCTTTTGCTGTTTTCCCTTTTGGAATTGACAGTTTCACATGAGTCGGAAAAGTTGCTCCTCCCAAGCCTACAAGTCCTGCTTCGGTAATTTTTGCCAATATTTCTTCTGATGTTTTTGATAAATCGCGATTTATTTCAGGACTGCGGTCAATATTTTCGTCCCATTCGTCGCCTTCAACTTGAATACAAATTGCAGGTTTTTTAATTCCCTGATAATCGGCAACATTCTCAATTCCCAACACAGTCCCCGATACCGAAGAATGTACGTTTGCCGAAACAAATCCGTTTGCTTTTGCTATAAGTTGACCGACTTTTACCTTATCTCCTTTGGCTACAATACATTCTGCCGGAGCGCCTATGTGCTGAGAAATAAAAATTTGAATAATTCCTTCGGGTACTAATTGCTCTAATGCTGCGTTTCGCGATATTTTATTTTCGGGAGGATGAACTCCTCCTTTTTTGAATGTTTTTATCATAATTTTTTTCTTTATATTTTTATAAAAACAACTCTTAATTTGTTACGGTTTCTGTATTTACAACATTTGCCTTAGGTTCTTGCGGCTCAACTTTAGGCTTACGTGGCGGAAAGTTTAACTCTACTATGCTTCCTGTCGGGCAAACTTCAACACATTTACGACACAAACGACATTTGTTTGGGTCGATATATGCCAAAAAGTTTTCTATTTCTATTGATTCAAATGCGCATGCTTTGCGACAGGCGGCGCAACCTATACAGGCTGTTTTGCATACTTTTCGCGCAACGGCGCCTTTATCTTTGTTGATGCACGAAACATAAATTCTGCGGCTCTTTGGTCCTTTTTTGCGTAATTCAATAATTAATTTGGGACAGGATTTAACGCATGCGCCGCAAGCCGTACATTTATCTTCGTCAACTTCGGGAAGCAGTGTTTCGCTGTTGATACGTATTGCTCCAAAATTACAAACCGAAACGCAATCTCCTTTGCCAAGACATCCATACGAGCAATCGGTATCGCCCGAATAGGTTGCCGCCATTACCGCACATGAAGCGGCTCCGTCAAATTCGTTCACGCGCGGACGATTTTCGCATGACCCTAAACAGCGAACAACTGCTATTTCGCTGTCTTTTGTTTCGACAAGTTTGTCAAGATATTCGGCTATTTTGGTCATTGTTGTATTTCCGCCCACAGGACAAAACATTGCCGAAATATCGTCGGCTTTTACAAGGGCTTCGGCAAATGCTCTGCAGCCCGTGTATCCGCAACCGCCACAATTTGCGCCGGGCAATATACTTTCGGTTTCTCCTATGCGTTCATCTTCAACTACTTTAAATTTTTGCGCGACTATGTACAATATTACAGCCAACGTAGCGGCAAGTAAGCCCAGCATAATCACTGTTGTTAAAATTGTAGAATCCATCTGTTATTCAATTAATTTGTTTTCTATACGAAAATTTATTTTTGTTTTTATTTTATAATCAAAAAAATGTAAAATAATGTAATACGCAGATACAACGGCAATTGCCACAAGCGCTGATATTCCATCGTTAATGTTAAATATTTCGGTACAAATAATTATTGTCAGCATCAGCAAAAGCAACGGAACAACAAATGCCAGCACAATAGCATACATGCTGTACGAGCGTTCAGATATTACGTTGACCGTATCTCCGATTTTCAAACTATAATTGTCATTATTGCATTTTATTTGCTGAGTTTGCGTATCCAGCGTCATGCATGCCGATTTCGATTCGCACGTGGCACATGCCGACAGACGCTCAATGTCAACAATAATATCATTGCCGACAATCTGCGAAACAATACCTGTATGTTTTATCAATTTTGACACTGTATTTGTATGAAATCAATTAACTGTATGTCATTGTAAGACGGCGCAAAGGTAAGAATATTGGATTATATATAATAATTTATTTTAAATATTTAATAAACAAAGTTAATAAAATGCAGATATTATGACAAATATGCTAAACTCATAAAAAGCGAAAAATTGAAAATGAGATATTCGTAATTATTGCTGTCCGCTAAACATTAAAAAAAAAGTAAAAAAATCAGGGCAGATTCAACATATATAGAGTCAGCCTTTTTTGGTTAATTCTGCATTGAAAAAACAAAAAAATGAAACAATGCACAAAAGTACAAATTTTAGCGGACAGCCGCTCCAATAAAGAGCAAAAAGAATGGGAAAAGCTGCTTTATGTGTTAGATTCAACAACAATTTCGCTGTTCGACAATATTCTTTAAAGGCGTTGGACGACACTCCAAAAATAACTTTGATTTTTCGATTGAAGATTTGCAGGAGATATAGCGGACAGCAATAATAAAATACGAACATTGTGCTGTCTGCAAAATTAATTTTGCTGCGAATTTGACTTACTCGTTAGGAGCGACTAACTAAAACAAAAAAAGACGCAACAATATTGCAGCGTCTTTTCAATTTTATTTTATGGATTTGAATTTAATTTATTCCCAATTCTTTTTTTACGGCAGGTAAAAGGTTTGTGCTTTGCGTATCATCAACATAATGAACTGCGGAAGATTCAAACACATAAATATAGCCGCCGGCTTTGGCTACTTTGTTTATTGCATCGCTTGCTTTTTTCAGTACAGGCATAAACAATTCTTCTTCTTTCTTGCCATACGATTCCTGAATCGATGTTCGTTGTTCCTCAAGACGCCTTTGTATGCTTATAAGTTCTTGAGTTTTCACTTCTTTCTTTTCATCTGTCCACGTTTCTTGATTTTTTTGAAAATCATCAAGTCTTTTATTGTATTCAACCTGAACTTCTTCAAACGACGATTGAAGTTCTTTTCCGTAGGCTTCTAATTTTTCGCCTGATGTTTTAAATTCGGGCATTGATTGAATAAGTTCGGTGCGATTTATATGCGCAAATTTTTGTTGTGCAAATATATTGCCGCTTACAAGCATTGCAAAAGCAATGACAAATACTGGTTTTAGTAGATTTTTCATACTATTTTTATTTTTTATTTTTTATTTAAGAAGACAAAAGTAATAAAAATTTATTGTTTATACCCTAATTTTTCAAGAATTTTATCACTGACGTCATAACGTGAATTTACATAAATCATTGATGCATTGTTAGACAAATCAAAAATTGTTGCATATCCGCCATCGTCTGCAAAGTTTTTTATTGCATTAAAAATACGTTCTTGAATTGGTTTCATCAGTTCTTCGCGTTTTTTTGTCAACTCGCCTTCGGGCGCAAAATATTTTTGCTGTAAGGCTTTCACTGCTCTTTCTTTTGCAATAATTTCGTCTTCGCGTTTTTTCTTCATTGCATCTGTAAGCAACGCTTTTTCGGCTTGATACGATTTATACATTTCGTCTATATTTCTATAGCCATCTTCAACTTCTTTCTGATATTGAGCCGAAAGTTTTTCTATTTGCTCCTGTGCCGATTTATAGTTTGGAATCTTTCCTAAAATATATTCTGTATCAACACATGCATACTTCTGTGCAAATGCCAATGATGATAACATCATCAATCCTACCGATATTAAAATAATTTTTTTCATAATCTGTATATTTTTTAAATTATATTATATTTTGTTTTGTGTATATTTTTATCATTAATCAATTATCGTGCCAATTGAGAAATGGAATTTTCCGCCGCCTGCATTGGGATAATCTTTCACTTTGTCTAATCCGTAGCCCCAGTCTATGCCGAGAATACCTACAATAGGCAGATACAACCGCAATCCTATGCCGACTGAACGTTTAAGCGAAAATGGATTGAAATCGCGAATTTCATACCACGAATTGCCTGCTTCAAAAAATGCAAGCGCATAAATACTTGAACTTGGTTCGAGTATTATAGGATAACGCATTTCCAATGTAAATTTGGAATAAATATTTGCAGTATTTACGCCATTTATATAAGGCGACAGTGAATTGTTTTCGTATCCGCGCAAGCCAACAACTTCTTGTCCGTAACGCGTATATCCGCTCATGCCGTCGCCGCCGAGAATATATCCTTCAAACGGAGAATATCCCCAGTCTTTATTATAATATCCCAAAACGCCGAATTTTGTTTTTGTGTGCAAAACCAGTTTTCTGTCGGCTGACAATGCAGTATATGTTGCAAATCTGAATGTCCATTTATGATATTCAATCCATTTATAGCGTTCGGCATCAGATATTGATGTTCCGCGATATTTTTCTTTGTTGAATAGAGAATAAGGAGCAGTAAACTGCAAACCTATTGAAAATTCCGAACCTTGTCGGGGATAAAACTGCTGGTCGATTGATACGCGCGACAATGTAAGCCCGAAACTTAAATTGTTTGATGCTCCGTCTGAGAATGTGAAGTAACTTGACCAATCGTGCAAAGTATATCGTTGATACGACAATTCTCCGCGCAGCATAAAGTTATTATCGGGCCATTTCAATCGTTTTCCCAAGCCTACGGAAACGCCGAGAACGCTCATCCACTGGTCGGAATCGCCAAACCAATATGATGCGTTAGATTCGTGGGCAAAATATGTGGAAAATGAAAATGTATTTGGTTTCTTTTTGCCAAACCAAGGATCCAGAAAACTTAAACTGAATGTGTTATAATATGTGCCGTTTGATTGCCCGCGAATTGAGAGCGTTTGTCCTTCGCCTGATGGCACGGGTCGCCACGCGCTTTTTTTGAATATGCGCGACATTGCAAAATTATTGAATGTTACGCCGATTGAACCGACAAACATTCCGCTTCCCCAGCCTCCTGACAGTTCGAGTTGGTCGTTAGAAACTTCTTCAAGATTATATGCAAGGTCAACGGTAGAATTTGCTCTATCGGGTACGAAACTCACGCCATCGGGTTTGCTGAACGCTTCGGGATTGAAATATCCCGATGTTGCCAAACGGCGTATTGATTCCATTATTGCTGTTTTGCTGTAAAGTTCTCCGGGTTTTGTGTAAAGTTCGCGCCGCACAACTTCTTCATTTGTTTTGTTGTTTCCATTGATGGTTATTCTGTTAAACCGAGCCTGTTCGCCTTCGAGTATTCGCATTTCCAAATCTATAGAATCGCCGTCTATATTCACTTCTACAGGGTCGAGATAAAAAAACATATAACCCATATCGTTGTATTGAGTTGATACCGAAAAATCATCTTCAAACAACATTTTGCTTAATGTCGATTTGTCATATACATCTCCTTTTTTGAGTCCGAGCGTTGCATTGAGATGTTCTTCGGGCAATATGGAGTTTCCCACCCATGTTACGCTGCGGATAAAATATTGTTTTCCTTCTTCGATATTTATATCCACCGATATAAATTTACTGTCGAGAGCGTACATTGTGTCGGAAACGATTTTTGCATCGCGATAACCTTTTTTATTGTAATATGTGATGATATTATCCAAATCTTCGTCATATTTTTCCTGAATATATTTACCTGAACGAAAAAGACTTTTACGCTTTGTTTTTTTCATTGCTTTGCGCAATTTTTTATCGGATATGTCGGAGTTTCCGTTAAAGTTTAAGGTTTTGATTTTCACTTTGGGATTTTTATTTATTACAAAAGTTAATGTTGATGCATTTTTCAAAGTAGTATCAGCGCGTTGTATTGCCGTAACTTCGGTATTTAAAAATCCTTTGTCGGCAAAATATCTTTTTATCAAGCGTTTTGAATTTTCCAGCATAAAGTCCGAAACTTCGGAGCCTCTGCGCAGATTAAGTTTTTCACTCAAATCGGTTTTATTGCTTTTGCTTATTTTTGTACCCGAAGCGCCTGCAAATTCCCACTTTGCCAAACGCGGATTTTCCTGAAGATTTATATCCAACCAGATTTTGTCGTCTTCTATTTTTGTGTATCGCAGCGCCACTTTGGAGAAGTAACGATTCAGCCATAATTTTTTCACCAGAAACGACAAATCTTCGCTTGGCACTGTAATTGTATCGCCAACGGCAAATCCTGAAACGGAAAGAATTTGACTTGGGTCAAGAAATTGCAAGCCTGAAACTGTCAATTCCTGTATCACATATTGTTTTGGATTAGTGTAACTCGCTTCTATTGATTTTACATCTCCTTGTCCAAGCAAAATATTGCTTGTGAAAAACAGAATAGCGAGTAATTTTAGTTTTAATAATTTTTCCATTTTTATTAATATATATTTCTGTATTTTATTCATCTTCTTTAATTTGTTCACTTGTCTTGCCGAATCGTCTTTCGCGCAATTGATAATTATAAATTGCATCAAACAGATGCTGCTTGCGAAAATCAGGCCAAAGTGTTTCGGTAAAATAAAATTCGCTGTAGGCTGCCTGCCACAGCAAAAAATTACTGAGACGTTTTTCTCCGCTGGTGCGAATTATCAGTTCCGGGTCGGGCATATCGCCTGTGTACAATTTTGATGAAATTAATGTTTCGGTTATTTCATCCGACTTCATATTTTTGTCATTAATTTCTTGTACACAGCATTTTACACATTCGATAATTTCCTCGCGCGAACCGTAATTAAGCGCCAGTGTCAACGTCAAACCTGCGTTTTCGGCTGTAAATATAGTTGCTTTTTTTAATTTTTCCTGAATTTTATCGTTCATTTTTGAAATATTGCCTATTGTTTTCAGTCGCACCTGATTTTTATGCAACTCGGGAAGTTCTTTTTCTATTGCAGAAATGAGCATATTCATCAATTCTTCAACTTCGTCTTTCGGGCGATTCCAGTTTTCCGTAGAAAAAGTGAAAAGAGTTAAAAACTTCACTCCTATTTCGCCTGCGCCTTCAACAGTTGAGCGAACGGAATTTAATGCATGGCGATGACCAAAAATCCTTTTCAGTCCCTGTTTTGTTGCCCAGCGTCCGTTGCCATCCATTATTATGGCAATGTGTTTTGGAATTTTATTTTTGTCAAGTCTATGCACTGTTTTTTTATTATAATTCTTTATTAATTCCTTTATAGTAACGTTTTTTTGTACTTTTATTTGTTTTGTACGTTGCGCACGGCATTTGGTCAACAAATCTGTAACTGACTGTGAACAATACAGTCGAAACCCAATCTTTGTTGAATATATTAAACGAATTGTTTTCGCTTCTGTTTATGTAATAATCTATTTTGTCGGTATTGGTTTTGTGAAATACACATTCGATTCCGATTGTCCACTGATTTACGGGTGAAAATTTAAATCCGAATCCCATTGGAACAGTAACGCTTGATGCGGTTTTTAGCGAATCATACAACATTGGATAAGTTTTTATTGCATTACTCATATACGGTTCGTTGTTGATTTTGTTTTTATCGAAATACATATATCCGGCTCCGACTATCAAAAACGGAGTAAAAATTTGCTGACGCTTGGGGTCAACCGATGAAAAAGGAAAGAAATTAAATTCTGCAAAAGCATCAACAGTATAAAAGTTGCGTTTAAAACCAATACCCGCGCCTTGAGGAAATCCTTGCAGTCCGCCTTCGTATTTACGCGAATCGCCTTTCACCATTCCTGCCGAAGCCTGAATTCTCACGTTTATATATTTTGTAAAGTTATGCCTGTATAATAATCCTGCCATTGGATTAATCATGTATGGAACAACGCTTTCATTAAAATCTCCCATATAGTAGGAAATCCCGCCCGCTACGCCTATTTCGCTTTTGTGAACGGGCGTAAGCAATCCGTTGCTCTCTTGCGAAAACGAAGGAACACAAAATATTAATAATATTATAGATACATATATTTTTATTGTCTTTGTCAATTGTTTAAATTTTAGCAAAATGTAAATAAACCTGCAAAGGTAATATTTATTTTATGTTTTATTGTTATCGGAGTGTTGATAAACGTTAATGTCATTACGAATATCATATCCCCACATTAATTTATTTCTAAGTGTTTTATAAAAATTCACGCTGTTTGGTTTTATTATGCTTATTTCATATTTTGATTTTTTCAATGTAAATTCCATTCCCGATTCTACTTCAAACATTTGGTTATCGACAGTCAGCATTGCTTTTTCGCCGCGTGTTTGCAGTTTTATTTTTATTTCAATATCATCGGATATTACAAACGGGCGTATTGCCAGATTGTGAGGAGCAATCGGAGATATTACGAAATTTGATGCTGTTGGAACAATTATAGGTCCTCCAACGCTCATCGAATATGCCGTTGAACCTGTGGGCGTGGCAATTATCAGTCCGTCCGACCAATATTGAGATAAACGTTCGCCGTTAATTTCTACGGTTGTGGAAATAAGCGCAGGCATCGTGCGCTGCAAAGTTATTTCGTTGAGAGCGCAGGCTGAAATATTTTTTTTGCCTTGTGCTTCAACATGTATTAATGTACGATGTTCAGTTTCATATTTTCCATTTAAGATTTCGCCTAAAACGGTCTGAAATTCGTCAACCGAAACATTTGCCAAAAATCCCAAAGAACCAGTATTTACGCCGATTATCGGGATATTGTTTTTTCGGACAAAACGTGTTGCTTCCAAAAAAGTTCCATCGCCGCCGAGACTTACAAAAAAAGAAAAATCGGCAGTAATATAATTTTCTTCCGAGAAAGTGGAACATTCGCAAAAATCAGGCGTTTTTTTTGCCAAAAATTTTGCAAACTCATCATAAAGAAAAAGCCCGCATCCATTAGCTTTTAACAAATTCAATATCGCCAAATAATTGTCGATCGATGATAGTATGTTTCTACCGTAAACAGCAATTTTCATAAACTGAAATTTTTGGCAAGTTATATCTTTTTTTGTTACAAAAAGCATCTATTTGCAGAATAAATACTAACTTTGTGAATAAAAACATAATATTTAACACAATGACAAAATTAAGTGTTAATATAAACAAAATAGCCACGTTACGAAATGCGCGTGGCGGAAACGTTCCTGACATTTTACAGGTTGCTGTAGATTGTCAGCGGTTTGGGGCGCAAGGCATAACTGTTCACCCGCGTCCCGACGAACGTCATATAAGGTATTCGGATGTGCAAAATCTGAAATCTTTGGTAATAACAGAATTTAACATCGAAGGAAATCCTTTGCCGAAGTTCATAGATTTGGTTCTTGAGACTTGTCCCAATCAGGTTACGTTAGTGCCTGATACTCACGACCAAATTACTTCAAATGCAGGTTGGGATACAAAGAAACACAAGGATTTTCTGAGAAATATTATCTCAATTTTCAAAAAACAAGGAATAAGAACATCTGTTTTTGTTGATACCGATTTGATTAATATTTGCTATGCCGCCGAAACAGGAGCCGACCGTATTGAACTGTACACCGAACCTTATGCGGCAAATTTTGCGGAAAACAAAGAAAAAGCAATAAAACCGTTTGTTATTGCGGCGCAAAAGGCTACGGAACTTGGATTGGGAATAAATGCAGGACATGATTTGAACCTCGAAAATTTGAAATTTTTATGCGCAAAAATTCCTGATATTCTTGAAGTTTCCATTGGTCACGCCCTGATAAGCGATGCAATTTATTTCGGACTTGAAAATACAATACAACTTTATTTGAGGCAATTAAAATGAAAGTTTCATTATTAACTCTAATGTTTTTTTGATTTTTAATCGGTTAATTTATACTGTAAAAATTATCCAATTTCAACATCACCGTGTTGAGTGCGCAACATCGCCGTCTTGCAAATGCAACACCGCCGTGTTGAGTGCGCAACACCGCCGTGTTGAGTGGGCGACACCGCCGTCTTGCAAATGCAACATCTTTATCTTATACAAACCAGCCATCAAAATATGCATAATTTTTTTTGATTACCTGTTTACTATATTTATTATTTGCGATTTCTCGGCGAAAGCGCCCAAATCGTATCCTATAAAACGAATAAAAATATAATTCGCTGTTTTGTAACGTATTTCAGTTTCAATATAACTCCCTTCGGGACTTTTTATTAACCATTTTGTTATTTACTATTTATCATTGTATCATTAAAAATATCCGAATTTGCTTATGCCAAATTTGTAAAGATTTTATGAATATAAACTGTAATTAAAAAAAAACATATAAATTTGTTTCCGAATTGCAAAAAGTCAATTTTACGGATAATAATTTTACAAAGCATTTATTACGCATTGCAAAAAATTGAATTAATTATATAATGTTATCAATCTTACAAAATGAAAATATCGGACATAATAAAAAACGCAAAAAAAACTCTTTTCACATTTGAAATCTTGCCTCCTCTGAAAGGCGGAAGTTTTGGTGAAATACAACGCACAATAGAACCATTGCTTGAGTTTTCGCCATCGTA
Organism: Prevotellaceae bacterium; assembly: GCA_031274595.1. GTDB lineage: Bacteria > Bacteroidota > Bacteroidia > Bacteroidales > UBA932 > JAIRKV01. The sequence continues at coordinate 14,237 of JAISPX010000050.1, forward strand.
TATAAATGTTACATGCCATCGCGCCGAAACGGCTTACCGCAAAAACCAAAAAGGCGAAACCGAACGCTATACGACAAAAAAACGTCCGGGAAGCGTTGGCGTGGCTGCCGCAGTAAAATTTAAATACAATATCGAAATTGTTCCACATGTGATTTGTGCGGGTTTTACGCGAGACGAAACCGAAGATGCTCTTATTGATTACAATTACTTGGAAATGTACAATCTTCTTGTTTTGCGCGGCGACAAAATGAAATCCGACCCTGTTTTTATTGCCGAAAAAAACGGACATGCTCATGCTGTTGACTTGCTTTTGCAAATAAAAAACATGAACAAAGGGATATATCTGAATGACGAAATTGAAAACGCCACGCCAACCAATTTTTCGTGCGGCGTAGCCGGATATCCCGAAAAACATGCAGATGCAAAAAGCATGGAGCAGGATATTTTGTATTTAAAGGAAAAAGTAGATGCAGGCGCCGATTATATTGTAACGCAAATGTTTTTTGATAATTCAAAATATTTTGATTTTGTAAAACGTTGCCGTGAAATCGGCATCTCAATACCGATAATTCCCGGAGTGAAACCAATTGCAACAATGAATCAGGTTGATGTTTTGCCAAAATTGTTTAACCTCTCGTTGCCAAAAGAACTGGAAACCGAATTGAGAAAATGCACAACAAACGAAGATGCAAAATCCGTAGGCACAGAATGGCTTACAATGCAAGCGATGGAATTGAAAAAAGCAAATGTTCCTGCTATTCATATTTACACATTCGGCATTCCCGATAACGTTGCCAAAGTGTGCAAAGCGGTGTTTTGAAAGTCTGATATCACACATATTACATCATTTTATTAAAATAATTATTGGTAAATAAAGATAATTATCATACCTTTGTGTTAGTAAATGTAAATATTGTGCGCTTATGGTATAAAAAAGCAGGCGATACGCACATTTTAAGATTGAAAAAAGCGTTTAGCTGATGTTCAGGTGTTACGAAATCTCAACAATTTCTATAACCAACAGTGAATAAAGCGATGAACGCTCACGTCGATTCCGGCGTGGGCTTTATTCATTTATTTTGTTGGTTAGGTAGTTGAGAACCTCGTAGCATGGATAACATAGAATTTTGTCCGCGCTTTTTTTATGTGCGTATTTTTGAAAAAGATTTTGGGACAAGAGGTCTGAATATGCCGAAAACCGACTTAAAACAAGGAGTAGGCAATTAATTTAAAAAATAAAGTTATGGAATTTTTCAAAAGAAATTTTTATCTAATCGGCGGATTGCTATTGCTCCTGTGTTGTGCTTTGCCTTTCGCATCAAGTGTAAGCGGGTTCGGCTTTTTTGCAGGATACGGCATCGGATTTATTGCTACATTAGGCGTTTTGCTTATTTTAATCGGCGCTGTTGTTTTAACCTTTATTCCTGCCAATAAAGATACCAACCTCACGCCCAAAGTGAAATTGTCGTTTGCGGCAAAACTGGCTGCCATTATAGGCGGCGGGCTTGTATTTATTTGGGTTTTATCGTATGGCAGCGAATATGGAGGTAAACATACTTTGGGAGCAGGATTGATTTTTGCGCTTATTTTTGCCATTGCCCTTTTATGCGAAAAACAACTTTTTGCTGCCATTGAGAAACAAAACGGAACTCAAATTGCATCCGACAAATTATTAAAACCCGTAAACATTATCGGCGGCGTATTATTGTTGATATTTTGTCTTTTACCTTTTATTTCTGTTTCTTTAGATTTAGGATATTTTGGATCAGAAAGCAAATCGGCAAATGCGTTTGGTTTTTTTGAGGCTGATGCGATAAAAATGATCGGGTCTTTGCCAATGATAGGCGTTTTATTTATTTTGATTGGCGCTGCCGCGCTGATTTTTGTTTCGGCAACCAAAGATATTCCGCTTACTCCGAAAATCAGCCTCTCGCTTGTTGCAAAATTAGTTGCTCTTGTCGGAGGATTAATTGTTATCGTTTTGATTTTAGTAGCAAACGATAAATTACATGGGATGTTAAATTTGGGTATAGGATTAATTTTTGTACTTATTGTGGATGTTATTTTGTTGTTCGACAAGCAGATTGTTGCGGCAATCGGTAAAAAATAACATAAACAAATAAAATGAAATATGGCGGGAATGAGCCTGCTATATAAAACAGGTAGAATTTTGCAGCAATATGAAATGTTATGTTTTTATTTTATCAAAATATGCGCTCCATCATGTATGTTGCTGGTTCTATCTTTTTATATTAATACCAAACCGCTATTAAGAAATGGTAAATCGTAAATAATAAAATAGTAAATGATTTATCATTATCTCATTAGGCATTAACCTCTGTCATTAATATTTCACAAACTCAAAATACGGCACAGTAGTCCATTTGCCTTTGCGAATATCAAACTGCTGCAAAGCGCCGGCACGAACTCCGAAATTTTCGTTAACCTTAAATTCCAAATAACCGCCGTAATAGGTTTGTGGATACATTCCCATGCCCTGCGACATTGTTCCGTAACTGTTTCTCAGCGAATATTGCCCCATTCCCGCAATCTTTACTCTGTCGGTAATCCAGTAACCTATATCGCCATTAAAACCAAAATCGTTGTTATGCGCTCCGTTGATTGAATAATTAGCGCCGTAAAAACCTGTTTTAATGTAAAATTTATCGGTAACTGCAAAATTTATGTTACTGCCGTAGTAAGTTTGCGGACGACCGCCATACATTCCGCGCGAAATCAGATTTTTGTTGTCGTCGAGCGAATGCATCCCAAATACATTAAGCATAACCTTGTCGGAAAGCAGATAATTGATTTCGGCATTAATGTTTATATCATATTTGGATTTATCGTCTTCGCGATATTTATCAGCCGAAATTCCTGTCGAGAATTGCAAACGGTCGGTAAAATATGTATATGAGCCGCCGACATTTTCTATTGTTCCTATAAGCATATACGTTTTGCGGCTTTGATAGGTTGCAAGAAAACTGTTGCGCGTAAGCCCCAGATATCCGCCATGATTAAAATCGTATGACAACGGAGTCTGCGCCGCCAAAGGATTTGGCGTTGTTTTGGCAATATATGATTCCAATGTATAATCGTATCGCGGAAGCTCAAACGATTTTGAAGAATACGGATTATTGTAAGCCGAATTTGTTTCGGGCGCAGGAAAAAGCCTTACGGGATAAATGTTTTTTATTGTTTCCGTATTTGTATTTACATTGATTTTTTCCTTTGTTTCGGATTGATTAAAATTTGTTTTTACAGTATCAACAACCTGTTCCGATTGCGATTTTGCAGAAATTGCAATAAATAAAAAACCTGACACTAATATTGTTTTCGCCGCTTTCATTTATAATTTAACTCTTTCTGTATATTACAAGTTTTTGTCCTATACGTATCAGATTGTTATTGCCAATATTGTTCCAATACCTCAGGTTTGAAGAACTTACTTTGTATTTTTGCGCAATTCCGCCAACAGTTTCTCCCTTTTTTACTATATGAACAATCTGTTTTCCGCTTCCCGCCGGAACGCTGTATTGCGCAGGCGCTGCAAGAACTTTGGGATTGAAATAAACAGAATCATTGTACGAATATATTAGATTTTCATTGTCGATAAACGGAATTGTATATGTGTGCGGCAGTATCAACGTGTAAGGCTTTTCTTTCCCCGGAATAATATCGCGGCGATATTGCGGATTCAAACTGCGGATTGTTTCTATTGGTATTCCTATCACCTTTGATATTTGCTCGAAATGCAGCATTTTGTTTACAATAAAAGTATCAACCGCAACAGGCATTATTGGCGGCGCTTTTTTCAATCCGTGTTCTTTGTAATAAGTCAAAGCATAAGTTGCTCCGATAAACATTGGCACATAGCCTCGCGTTTCGCGAGGCAGATACGGATAAATGCTCCAATAGTCGGTTTTTCCGCCAGCGCGGCGAATTGCTTTTTTTACATTTCCTTCGCCGCAATTATATGATGCTATTACCAAAGTCCAATCGCCGAAAATTTTATACATTGTACTCATATATTTCGCCGCAGCATGGCAGGCGGCAACAGGGTCGCAACGCTCGTCAACAAACGATGTAATATTTAATCCGTAATATTTTGCCGTGCGAAACATAAACTGCCATGCTCCTGTGGCTTTTACCCGCGATACGGCTATGGGATTTAGCGCCGATTCTATCACCGCCATTGTTTTAAGTTCGAGAGGCAAACCGTAATTATACAATATTTCTTCAAAAACAGGAAAATAATAATCGCCAAGACTCAATATTTCTTCCGTTTTGTTTCGATATTTTTGTGTGTAAACAATAATAAACCGACGTACTATATCATTGTAAGGAAGATGTACCACGCTTGCTATTTGCGAGAGGCGATTAATGTAAACACTATCGTGAAGTTCAGCCGCAGGCATGTATTCATCTTCGTTAAAGTAATCGGTAGTATCAATATTTTGCAAATAAAAAGCAGAAAGCAAACTATCAATCGTATTGCTATATTCAAAATCGGTATCTTCGTTTGATATTTCGTTATCAAGCGCATTGTTTTCTTGTGCCGAAGCATTAAAAAACAAAATATTTGCAATAAAAATAATCAGTATTTTTTTCATCTTTTTAATATTTTAAAATTTCAATTTTAATTTTATTCCTACCGAAGGCGTTACATTTCCCGATGCAAACGATGCTTCGTTGAGCAATGTAGGCTCGCATCTAAACGACAGTTCATCATTTATGTCAAAATAACTTAGATGTGCAAATACATTTGCATCAATTATATTAAGTATATACACCAAACCTGTTGCCAATATTGTTAAATCTCTGTTTCGTCTTGCCATGTCGCGGGCGTTTCTCAAAGTTGTCGAACTGTATCGTCCTCCAAATTCATCCAAATCTGTGCTTGTGCCGTTTTCCACCGCATATTTTTTATTGTAAGCAGTTCTGTATCGCCGATATTGACTGTCGCACTGGTCAATCCAATACACACAAAATCCGAGTCCTCCGTAAATTATCGGGATTTTCCAATAATCGCCGTTGTAGGCTTGTCCCAAACCCGGAAGGAAAGCGGAATACAATGTTGCCCGCTGCGGACTTATAGGATTGTTTTTTTTGTCTGTTTTATATGATGAGATAGCATCAATTGCTCCTGCAAGATAAAACACTCCAACTCCAATGTATGATAAATCTCTGTTGCGTTTATAGGTATTATAATTATCGGCTGTTTTCTGATATTTCTTGATATAGTCGTTCACTACGATTTCAGGAAGTCCTGCCGATTGAGCATAATTAATCATATTGCGTGCATACATTGCATCTTTCAGTTTTGAGTTGAAATGTAATCCCGATGCCAAACCTCCGCCAATTCCTGCATAGATAACAGGAATTTTCCAATAATCGCGGTTATATGCTTGTCCGTAGCCGGGTACAATCAGTGTTCCCAGCAGCACTTTGCTCATTGATAACGAATCTTTCCCCTGCAATCCGCGAATAAAACTTTTACCTTGTGCCGATAACATATTCGGCTGCATTGCTGTTATCAGAAAAACAAATATGTATATAAAATTTTTCTTCAAAATTTATTTTTTATATGTAAACTTCACAGAAAATTATCTGTTTGTTTACCGTTTAACATTGTTATTGTTCTTCCGTAAAACAATAATTTTGTTACATTATGTTATTCCCAAATCCACGCATCAAGCTTTTCCAATAATTTGTCTATTTCGACTTCACTGTTGAATGTTATGACAATACGCCCTCCGCCGCTTTTGTCTGGTTTTATATTCACATTGCTGTTAAAATATTTCCTCAATGCATCCGTAAGTTTATAATACTTTTCGGGAAATTCTTCGATTGGCTGTTCTTCTGTTTCTTTTGGTATTGCAGGCTGTGTAAGTTTTCGCACCATGTCTTCAACTTGTCGCACGCTCCAGCTTTCATCAACAATTTTTTTTGCAATCGTACCTTGCAGTTTTACATCATCAATATTAAGAATTGCCCGCGCCTGCCCCATCGACATTTGTTTATTGCGGATGTACAGTTGAATTTCAGCCGGAAGTTTAAGCAATCGCAAATAGTTTGTAACGGTTGCCCGTTTTTTGCCTACGCGGCTGCCAAGCGATTCCTGAGTAAGGTTGCATTCTTCAATCAAACGATTAAAACTTGTTGCTACTTCGATTGCATCCAAATCTTCACGTTGAATATTTTCAATCAATGCAAGTTCGAGCATTCCCTGATCGTTGGAAGTTCTAATGTATGCAGGTATTTTCCTTAATCCTGCAATTTTAGAAGCTTTGAATCGTCGTTCGCCGCTTATTATCTGATATTTTCTATCAGAGATTTGACGAACTGTTATCGGTTGAATTATGCCATGTTCTTTTATTGATTCGGCTAATTCGTTTAGTGCATCTTCATCGAAATTTATACGCGGCTGATAAGGGTTTACTTCAATATCATTAACGTTTATTTCGGATATTCCGCGAACTTGTTCTCTAACCTGTTCTACATTTTGAGCATCTCCAAGCAATGCTCCCAAACCTTTTCCAAGCGCTGATTCTTTTTTTGCCATAATTGATTTTGCAATACTATCTTTAATCATAGAAATTTCTTAAGCTTATGTTTTGTTAATTGTTTACTGTTTCTTCGTTCAGTTGTCTTTTTTGAATTCGTTGTATAAGTTCTTTTGCCAAATTTAAATAACTTGTTGCGCCGATAGAACCTGCATCGTACAAAATTACTGGTTTGTTGTGCGAAGGGGCTTCGGCAAGTTTTACATTTCTTTGTATAACCGTATCAAAAACCATATTTTTGAAGTGAGAGCGAACCTCTTCTACAACCTGATTTGATAAACGCAGACGTGAATCGAACATCGATAACAAAAATCCTTCGATTATGAGATCAGGGTTGAGTTTTGCCTGTATTATTTTTATTGTATTCAGCAATTTTCCTAATCCTTCGAGAGCATAATATTCACATTGTACCGGAATTATTACCGAGTCGGCGGCTGTTAATGCGTTTACGGTAATTATTCCCAGCGATGGCGAGCAGTCGATAATCACAAAATCATAATCATCTTTAAGATTATTGATTATGGATTTCATGATTTGTTCGCGGTCGGGAATTTTTACCATTTCGATTTCAGCGCCAACCAAATCAATGTGCGAAGGTATCAAATCAAAACCTTTTATTTCGGTGTGTAATACCGCATTCTGAGGCGAGATTCTTTCAACCAAACATTCGTAAATGGAATTTTGAACATTGTTTAATTCAAATCCCAGAGTGGATGTGCTGTTTGCCTGCGGGTCGGCATCTATCAACAAAATGCGATATTCCAAAACCGCCAAACTTGCCGACAAATTAACTGCTGTGGTTGTTTTGCCTACTCCGCCCTTTTGATTTGCTATTGCTATAACTTTTGACATTTTATTTTACAACTTTATATTTTCTATTATTGAGAGTAAAGTGCAAAGTTAGTAAAAAAAATAGAATCCAATCAATAATTGTAAATTCTTACATATAATATTTATATAATGCCAATATTTTGTTAATGTGATTAATATTATATCATCACGCTTAATATGCAGAACGACAAAACAATCTTATTATCAATTTACAACAAGTAATCACATGCAAATAAGATTTTTTGTTCAAATGTTGATATCTTTATTTGAAAATACAGTAACCGTTTCTTAAAATCATTGCGCAACAAATCTGTAAATAATAGTTCCTGTTTGCAATTTTGGCGCTGCATCGTTTGCATCAAACCGCGATAATTTTGCGGCGTTCACCGCTGCTTCGTGCAAACATTCAAATGCCGCCGATACAGACAAAACCGCGTTTGCTTTTACCACATAGCCATTTTGATTCACTTCAATCTGCACACACACATCTCCTCCCTGCAAACATTTATAAACAGGCACAGGCAAATACATTGCGCGTCTTCCTTCAAGCGTGTATGTAATTACGGAAGCGCCTTTATAACTTTCGTCGTTTGATTGATTTCCTTGAGTTTTACTATATACGGGTATGTTGTTTCTTGATGATTGCAAATCCTGCATTTTTTTTTGATTTGCGTCTAATTTTTCCTGCAATTTTCTGGCATCTTCATAAACTTTCTCATTTATTCCTTTATCATCTTTTAATTCTGATGTACGCAAATCTTCGGTATTTACGGCAACATTGCGAATTACCTTACCTTCGCGCGCTTCTTTGAAAAGTTTATCAACTTCGGCGGCAAGTTTCTCCTTTTCACGTAAAAGTTTTTCTTCTGTTTCTTTTGCCGTTTCGCGCGAAAAATCTATCATAATGATTACTTTTTCATTTTTCACCGAATTAATTTTTGAAACAAGCAAAAAGATAATAACCAGCAGATGCACTATAACAGTTAAATATATGCCAATCTGATGCTTTTTTATGCGCTGCGCAATAGTTTGTTTTTCTTCAAAAAATAAATCCATATTGTTGCAAATTTACATAAAATTCCACAATTACGCACATATTGATAAAAACAATTTATGTTTTATACAGAAAAAGACATAAATACAGTTTGCATTTTACTCACATAAATTGATTTTTATAAGTTTAGATAAAATATTATGATAAATTCAATCAACAAATGCAAATAAATTTGAAAATATCCAAAACAAAATATAATTTTGTGCCTGAATGTGCAAATATTGTACGCTTGCGATGCAAAAAAGCAGTCGATATACACATTCTGAAAATGTATTGTGGAAAGCGTTTGGCAGCAATTACGCTCTGTGGAATACATGCAATTTATATAACGTTTATTAATAAAAAGTAAAAGTCTGAACATGCCGAAAAAAGACTTAAATCAGGGAGTAGGCGCTAAAAAAAAGAAAACAAACAAATGAAAAAACTAAGAATCTTTATCTATGCCGCAACAATGGTGGCATTTATGGCTTGCGGCGGAAGCGCTGACACGCCCGAAAGTATTACAAAAGCCCTTTATTCGCAACTTCAAAACGAAAATTACGAAAAGGCTATGGAAATTGCGCTGAAATATGCGGATTTATCTGAAATGGATGAAGAGTATCGCTCTCTTTCCAAAGATGAACTTATTAAAGTTGGAGCAAAACGTCAGAAAGAACGTTACTCCGAAGGTATTAAAACCTTTGAAATTGAAAAAGTAGAAATAGACGAAGAAGGAAACAATGCAACCGTTTATTTAAACATTATTACTAAAAGCGACAATGAAATTTCTCACAGAGAGCGCTTCTACAAAAAAGACGACAAATGGTATGTCAGATAACTATTAGGGTCAGAACAATTAATTAAAAATAATAATAACTGTAAATCAAAATCAAATTATTATGGCAGTAAAATATGTATTATCGGAAAAAGGCAATCCTCTGCGACCGGAGGAGCCTAAAAAATGGTACGCCAATGCAAAAAGCACAGGCGACATCAGCCTCAAGGCTTTGGGAAAACAAATCACGCAACGCAGCACCGTCAATCATGCCGACACGCTGGCAGTGCTTGAAGCCTTGACACAGACATTGACAGAACAATTAGCCGAAGGCAAAATCGTGCGTTTCGGCGATTTCGGTTCATTTCAAGTATCGGTGGGAAGCGAAGGCGTAGAAAGCGCCGACAAGTTTAACGCTTCGTATATCAGGACGAAAAAAATTACCTTTCGACCCGGCGCCGATATTAAGGAAATGCTCAACAATCTGAAATTTGAAAAAGCCTGAAAAAACGGTTTTTCAAAAAGGACTATTCCTTTTACCAAAAAGGGTTATCCCTTTTGCCCAAAAGGATTAGTCCTTTTCCCCGAAAGGGTTAACCCTTTTTTGAGAAAGGTCGAAGGTAATCGAAATGATTGACAAGTGAGCCTGAAAAAATGTTCGCATTGGCAATGCAGATTTACTGAACGGTAAATTTGTTTCGGATTGTAAAACACGGATATATTAATCAAACAAAACTATGCTCATAAAAACATACGGCAGCGCTTTTTACGGTATAAATGCAACTACAATCACAATAGAAGTAAGCGTTTCGCAGGGAATAAATTTTCATCTTGTAGGATTGCCCGACAGCGCAGTGAAAGAAAGTCAGCAGCGAATTTCTACCGCGCTTATTGCAAACGGATACAAGATGCCGGGCAAAAAGGTTGTCATAAACATGGCGCCCGCCGATATTCGCAAAGAAGGTTCGGCTTACGATTTGCCTTTGGCGATTGGGATTTTGGCGGCATCGGAACAAATAGAATCGGAAGATTTGGAAAAGTATGTAATTATGGGCGAACTATCGCTCGACGGAACATTGCGACCCATAAAAGGCGCTTTGCCTATTGCAATACAGGCTCGCTCCGAAGGATTTAAAGGTTTTATTGTATCCAAAGAAAATGCATGCGAAGCCGCTGTTGTCGATTCGCTCGAAGTTTACGGAGTTGAAACATTAAAAGAAGTTATAGATTTCCTTAACGGAAAAAGTAATATCAGTCAAACGATAGTAAATACCCGCGAAGATTTTTTTTCAAATACGGCACGTTATGATGTTGATTTCTGCGATGTAAAAGGGCAGGAAAACGTAAAGCGCGCTCTCGAAATTGCCGCCGCAGGCGGGCATAATGTTATAATGATTGGCGCTCCCGGTTCGGGAAAATCAATGCTGGCAAAACGTTTGCCTACAATTCTTCCCCCGCTCAATTTGCGCGAAGCATTGGAAACGACAAAAATACATTCGGTAGCAGGAAAAATAGGCAGGCACACAAGTTTATTGACAATACGTCCGTTTCGCTCGCCACATCACACGATTTCGGATGTTGCGCTGGTCGGCGGAGGCACATATCCTCAGCCGGGAGAAATATCGCTGGCGCACAACGGAGTGCTTTTTCTCGACGAACTTCCCGAATTTAAGCGCACAGTGCTGGAAGTTATGCGGCAACCGCTCGAGGATAGAAAAATTGTTATTTCACGGGCAAAACTGTCAATTGACTATCCTGCAAACTTCATGCTCATAGCAGCCATGAACCCTTGTCCCTGCGGATTCTATAATCATCCCGAAAAACAATGCCTGTGTGCGCCCGGCATAGTTCAAAAATATTTGAGCAGAATATCAGGTCCTTTACTCGACCGCATTGATATTCATATCGAAGTTGTTCCCGTTCCTTTTGAAAAACTTTCGGACATGAGCAAAGGCGAAACAAGCGAACAAATTCGCGACCGAGTGATAAAAGCGCGTAAAATTCAGGAAGAACGATTTGCATCTTCAAAAAACATTCATTGCAACGCCATGATGACAACTCAACAGCAAAAGAGATTTTGCCTTTTGGACAGCAGGAGCGAACAGGTTTTGAAAGATGCCATGCAGCGACTCGGACTTTCAGCGCGCGCTTATGACAGAATACTGAAAGTTGCACGCACCATTGCCGACCTTGAAACAAAACCGAACATTGAGTGGCAGCATGTTGCCGAAGCCATTCAGTACAGAAGTTTAGACCGCGAAGGCTGGGCAGGATAGTTGTAAAAACAATAAGAGGTTTTTCCGATAAACGATGTACATTAATTGTATTTGTTTATTGTGCTGTCATCGTTTTTCGATTTTATAACCAAATAATTAAAGTTTGACTTTATTTTCTTTAATCATCTCAACTAATTTTTGCAGCGAATCATGTTTCTCATACAACCATTCTTCTAATGTTGGTTCTATTGAGATATCAGGTTCTATATATTCGTATTTGCTTGGAATGGAAGTATCCTTTAAACTGGTAGGTATATCCAATGGTATAACTTTTGAAAAAGGTAAATTTATTGTGATACCGTCACCTGATGAAACAATACTATAACCTCCGGGAGATTCTCCTGCCAATATACCTAATTTTCGTGATTTGAATAAATCAGTAAATATTATACTTGCAGAATAGCACATATTGTTAGTTAATAAATATGTTTTCCCTGTAAATTTTTTGCCCGAATATCTTGGCATATATTGCATTGGAAGTATTGTATCCGTTCTGAAATAAGAGCCTACAGGCAATGAATTAAATATTTCCACAGAGCGCAAAGCATCAGGATGATCTTTTCCATAAATATATTTATATGATTTTTTCAATAATCTTGCTGAATTTTGTCTATTTATATCTGTTATTTTATAAATTTCGGGGATGTAAAATTTCTCATCAGTAAAACAGGCAAGCAATTCATAAACATCGTATTCATATCCGCCAATATTATCACGCAAATCAAGAATTAAATGCTTTATTCCATCTTTTTTAATTTGGTTCATAATCTTTGCTAATTTTTTATAAAAACCTGTGTCTGTTCCTGCAAAAAGAAACCTCAAAAACCTTGAGCCTACAAACATTTTAATTTTTAATACGCCAATACTGTCGCTAATTTTGTTGTATTCAATGGTGTTTTTTCCAAAATCAAATAAAAAAGCAAATCCTTCTTTTGCTATTTTTTTATCTTTTTTCTGAATTTTAAAAATTTCTTCGCGCTGCATCCCTTCCAGTATTGTTTTTTGCAAGATGCTATCATTATCCGATTTATATTCAACTGTAAACGGATGTTTAATTTTTTCGCAAAATAGATAATTTACAAAAGATATTCCTGTTCGCGAATCACCTTCATTTACCGATGATGTTTGTGCTATTGCAAATCGACTTTCTGATGGGATTAATTTGCGTTGATTCAAAGCAATTGTTTTTGCAGAAATGCCGTTTACTGAAATAATCTCGGAATATTTTGAAATTTTTTCAGAAAAATCTCTTACTACAAAAACTCTGCCATCGAGCCAAGATTTTACCCACAATGGAAATATAGTATCTGTTTTCTTAAAAACTTTAGTGCGATTATAAACTCCATCATCAGGAAATTCACCATGTGCATCATTTATTAATACGCCAAAATAACGCAAGGCAAAATAGTATTCTGTTTCGGTTTTTGCTTCTACTACTTTTTTGTGGATTTCTTTTATGCCTTCTATCCATTCGTTCTGTGTTATTCCACGTAAAGGGTCAATGCTGTTTTCCTGTATTGATTTTGCTATAAAATCAACCTCGTTGTGCCATATTTGCTTTATACTATCTCTGGCTATTGTTTGAGAGTATCCTGTAAAAGTTATAGCCAACAATAAAATTAATAGAAATGTTTTTTTATTCATTTGCTTTTGATTTTTTAATCTCATAGTGCAAATCTAAGTATTTTTTAAATAAGAATATATATTTCGCACAAGATTATGAATAAAAATTTTGCCGTAAAATTTACCAATTTCCTGGCTGCAAAATATACAAAATCCTTTATTCATCATTTAAAAGTTTTAGAATAAAGTTGTGAATATCTTCGCGTTTTATGCCAAATTTGTTTGTGAACATATCGTATATATTGTCATCGGAATATTCAAACAATCGCAAAACTGCTTGCTCGCCGCCGTTTTTCAGAGCGTGGTCAATTATTAATGCGCCAATAATATAATATGGATTTGTTCCATTTGACAATAGTTTATTAATAGAATTTAAATTAGACAAATCTATTTCAACATTTTCTGCAATATATTGTCTGAAATTCTTTTTTAATTCAGGTAATTGTATCCCAGCATTACCGCCATAATACGTAGCAATTCCTTCGGACAATAATGAAGATATGTCTTTGAATGAATAACTAAAAATACTGTGAATCAATTCATGATAATGAGTAATGGTTGATGATAATAAAATATTTACTCTTGGGAACATTGCATATCCCGCGTTTTCTATAGTAGTACTGACAACAGTATAATGAAAGCCTATTAATTCATTACATTCATCGAGGCTATTTGCAACGATAAACACAACATTTTGTTCCGATTGTAGATTATATTTTTGACGGATGTTTTTTAGAAAGTCAGATGCTTGCTGCGCTTTTTTATAATCAAATTTATAATTGTGAGGATAATAATAATCAATACCATCAACAGAATGTTTATTTATATTATCTTTTATCGTGTAAAAATAATTGTAGAGTTTAAACTCGCCATTTTCTTTTTTTGCACATATTCTAAAACAAGCCAAAATATCATTTATGTTGTCGGCAGATTTATTTAATGATAAACAGTTTATTTCGTAAAAATCTTTATTGGTACTTGGTTTAATATTATATACAAATTGATCTACACGATAGTATAATCCATCGCCAAAATCATATCGAATTATGTCTTTGTTGCCGATATATTCTTCTTTTGTATTCCAATATAAAATTGCTGCAGAATCCGATTGTTGTACAATTTTGTTAACGTATTTTTCCCAAACAGCAGCAATTTGCCTTACATTTTCATCGGTAGAATTTTTAATTTCGCTACTGAAAGTTATTTGTTGCGAAGATGTTGTAAATGTAAATTGCAGAAATACAAATATTGATAATAATTTTTTCATAATTTTTATTTGTCTTAACGTTTATATAAGCAAATTTACATGAATTTCCCGAATTATAAACATATACATAAAAATAATTCCTGTTTTACCAAGTGGAAAAGCAAAACAGCATTAATATCCAACACTTAACGGTGAATTATTAATCATAAAAATTGCGGTATAAATTAATTTTCTTATTTTTGCAAATATAAAAAAAACATAATTGCATGGAAGTACAAATTGAAGAATCGTGGAAACATATTTTGCAAAGTGAGTTTGACAAACCATATTTTGAACAGATTACAGAGTTTGTGAAATCGGAAATCCGAAATGGAAAAACAATATATCCTCCGGGAAAATTAATTTTCAACGCATTTGAGAAAACGCCTTTCGATAAACTGAAAGTTGTAATACTCGGACAAGATCCTTATCACGGAGCAAGACAAGCGCACGGACTTTGTTTTTCGGTGCAGCATGGAGTAAAACCGCCGCCATCGTTAATCAATATTTACAAAGAAATTCAAAACGATTTGGGCATTGCGCCGCCAAATCACGGATGTCTTGAAAAATGGACTGAACAGGGAGTGTTCATGCTGAACTCGGTGCTTACGGTGCGTGCAAACGAAGCTACATCGCACAGCAAAATAGGCTGGGAAACATTTACGGATGCCGTGATTTGCAAAATCTCGGAAAACAAAACAGGCGTTGTGTTTTTGCTTTGGGGAAATTTTGCCCGCTCCAAGAAAATGTTAATTGATACGCAAAAACATTTTGTGCTGGAAGCAGCGCATCCATCGCCGCTTGCAGGCAATGCATTTTCGGGATGCCGACATTTTTCAAAAACCAACGAATTGCTGGAAAAACAAGGTTTTTTGCCGATAAACTGGGATTTGAAAGATTAAACTTTCACGCAAAAAATATTAAATTTAGAAAATAAAAAATGATACCATTCAAAAATATCACATTAGAAGATAAAGAAATAATACAATCGTTTACACTTGAAAATTGGCGGCGAAATTGCGAATTATCGTTTGCAAATTTGTTCAGCTGGTCGTTTATGTACAGCACGCAATATGCGGTTGCAGACGATTTTTTGTTGATGCGCTTTTTTTACAACAACGAACTTGTTTACATGATGCCGATTGGCGGAGGAAATTTAAGACACGCTCTGCAAGCAATAATTGATGATGCAAAGTCGATGCAAATATCTTTCAGAATACAAGGCGCATGCAGAAATTTGTGCGGCGAACTGGAAGAAGCAATGCCGCACACATTCAAATATTCGATAAACCGAAAATACTCGGACTATATTTATTTGCGTGAAAATTTAGTAACATTGAAAGGCAAAAAATTACAGTCGAAACGAAATTTTATAAACAGATTTCTGAAAAACAACAGTAATTACGAATATAAAACTCTTACTTCCGACTTGGCTAAAGAATGTATAGAACTTGAAAAATTATGGTATAATAAAAATGTAACCGCCGAAGAGCAGGATGCTTTGTCGGCAGAACGCACAGCGTTGACTTTGGCAATAAACAACATGAACGCATTGGACTTGCTGGGCGGAGCGCTGTTTGTGAACGGAAAAATAGCGGCATTCACTTACGGAAGCCCTATAAATTACGAAACATTTGATGTTTGTATCGAAAAAGCCGACACAAGTGTCGAAGGCGCTTATGCCATGATAAACAACGAATTTGCAAAACATATTCCCGAAAAATATATTTATATAAATCGCGAAGAAGACCTTGATATTCCGGGATTGCGGAAAGCAAAATTGTCGTATCAGCCCGAAATGATTTTGGAAAAATATAATGTGGAACTGATTGATAACAGTTGAAAAACAATGAATATTAAAAACACAAATACGAAATCCGAAAAGCGCCAAAAACTAAAAAAAATATCAATAGAACTTTATAAACTTTGCTTTGACGACAGCGATGAATTTGTGGATTTTTATTTTCAAAAACGATATACGGAAAAACAGCATTTTACAATATTGCAAAACGATAATCCTGTTGCCGCTTTGCAGGCAATTCCGTATAAAATGACTTTTTGCAGTGCAAAAATAAACATTTCATATCTGTCGGCAATTTGCACGCACCCTGATTTTCGCAAACAGGGATTAATGATAAAACTTTTAGCAAAAACGCACAAACAACTGTTTGAAGCCGATGTTTACGCAACTTTTCTTATTCCTGCCGATTTATGGCTGTTTAATGTTTATGCAAAAACCGATTACAAAACCATATTTTACAGAACCAAAAAACAAATAAGCGCCTGCGGTTTTGAAATAAAAAATGACTGTAAAATATATGAATACTCGGAAACAAACAAAAATGATGCGTTTAAATATTTCGACTGCAAAATGAACAGCCGTAATTATTGCGTTCAACATTCTTTCGCCGATTTTGAAATTATTTGCGAAGATATTTACAACAACAACGGAATAATACTGATTGCCGAACATAATAATGCAATAGTCGGAATATCTTTTGCAACATATATAAACGACAGTTTTACGGTTATTGAACATTTTGCCGACACGCAGGAAATATCTGAAAGTCTGCTTAAAGCAATATCAAATAAAACAAAAAATGACGATTTAACTTATATTGATATTCCTCAACAAAACAATTACGAAGCCATTGGAATGATGCGGATAATATGTGCGGAAAAAATGTTGCAACTTTATGCCAAAACGCATCCTGCCTGCAAAAAAACAATTTTTGTAAAAGATGACACAATTGTGGAAAACAGCGGCTGTTATATAATATCAAACGCAAAATGCATAAAATCGCCGCTTGTAAATGCGCAAAATGTCTGGAACATAGCAGAACTTACGCAATTTGTTTTTGCCGAACAAATGCCTTACATGAGTTTAATGCTGAACGAATGAATAGTTTCCCCGAATTTTATCAAAAATTGGGAAACAACATCAGTAGCAGTTTACTTCGCCCAAAGTTTGGTTTACTTCACCCAAGGTTAGGTTTACTTCACCCAAGGTTTGGTTTACCTCGCTCAAGGTTAGGTTTACCTCGCTCAAGGTTAGGTTTACTTCGCCCAAAGTTTGGTTTACTTCGCCCAAATAAAACAATTTTTAGGAATAAAAATTTTTCTTTTCCATAAAATCTGTAACTTTACACTTTCAACAGTTGAAGATAACGATTCTTAAAATCAAAAAAAATGTCAATAATACACGTAACAAAAGAATTTAAATTTGAAATGGCTCATGCGCTGACTAATTACGATGGCAAATGTAAATATATTCACGGTCATTCATATACGCTTAAAATCACAGTAACAGGGCAACCGAATTGCGACGAAAATAATCCTAAATTGGGAATGGTTATTGATTTCGGCGACCTGAAAAAAATAATAAACGATAATATTCTCGAAAGATTTGACCATTCGTTATTGTTAAGTCAAAAAGCAAGGCTCGCCGCCGATTTGAAGCATGAATATCAAAAAGTAGAGATTGTAAATTATCAGCCTACATGCGAAAATATAATCCTGCACTTTGTGGAAATATTAAAGCCTGTTTTGCCAAAAACCGTTTCGCTGTATTGTTTGCATCTTAGCGAAACCGCAACAACTTATGCCGAATGGTTTGCAAAAGATAATTAAAATTATTGAACATGAAAAAACTTTTTCTCATAGATGCTTATGCATTAATATACAGGTCATATTACGCTTTCATAAGACGTCCGATAATGACTTCGTCGGGAATTGACACATCGGCGATTTTTGGTTTTACAAAATCAATATTTGAAATTCTCAAAAAAGAGAATCCATCGCATATTGCGGTTGCTTTCGACCCTCACGGAGGCAAAACATTCAGGCATGAAATGTATCCCGAATACAAGGCAAACAGGTTAAAATCGCCCGAAGTAATCAAAGAATCTATTCCCGTAATCAAGGAAATTCTCACAAATCTGGGCATTTCAATATTCGAGATTGATGGCTACGAAGCCGACGATATTATCGGGACATTGTCAAAATTTGCCGAGTGCAACGATTTTATCGTTTATATGGTTACGCCCGACAAAGATTACGCTCAACTTGTGAGCGATTCGATTTTTATGTACAAGCCTAAACATTCGGGCAACGATGTTGAAATCTGGGGCGCGCCTGAAGTTTGCTCTAATTTTGGAATAAACAAACCTGAACAGGTAATAGACATTCTTGCAATTTGGGGCGATGCATCCGATAATGTTCCGGGAGTGCCGGGAATAGGCGAAAAAGGCGCAGCAAAACTTGTGCAGGAGTTCGGAAGCGTTGGCAATCTGCTCGAAAACACAGATAAATTATCTGAAAAACAGCGTAAAATTTTTGACGAAAATCGCGAAAAACTTTTGCTTTCTCAAAAACTTGTTACAATCAATACAAATGTGCCTGTTGTTTACACCGAAAACGACCTTCTGAAACATGATGCCAACAACGAAAAACTTACGGAGATACTGCGAAAATATGAATTTACCTCGCTGTTGCGCGAAATAAAAAACAACGAACCGCCCAGAATAATACAAACCGATTTATTTGGAAATTCAATTATCGAACAAAAGCCGCAGAATACAGAAAATGCAACCATGTTCAAAACAATAAACGATATTGAACACAACTACAAAATAATAAAAACAAACAACGAAATAGATGAACTTGTGAAATTGCTTTTATCGCAAAAAGAAATTTGCTTTGATACCGAAACCGAAGGTTTTGACTATTTTTCGGATAAACTTGTAGGAATTTCATTTGCCGTAAAACCGCACGAAGGATATTATGTTCCTCTGTGCGAAAATCACGGAGGAGAAACGAGTTTTATCGAAAAATTGCGACCTGTGTTTGAAAACGACGAAATAACAAAAATAGGTCAAAACATAAAATTCGATTATTTGTTTCTAAAAAGTTATGGAATCAATCTCAGCGGATTTTTTTTCGACACAATGCTCGCCGATTATTTGCTTAATCCCGAATTGCGGCATAATATGAATCTTTTGAGCGAAAAATATTTATCATATTCGCCTGTAAAAATCGAAGCCCTGATTGGAGAAAAAGGCAAAAATCGCAGAAAAATATCGCAAGCGCCTCTTGAAACTGTTGCCGAATATGCAATTGAAGATGCAGATGTTACAATTCGGCTGAAATATATTCTCGAAACAGAACTGAAAAAAAATAATCTTTACAAATTGTATTGCGATATAGAAGCCCCGCTCGTTTCTATTCTTGCCGATATGGAATATACAGGAATGCGCATAGACAGTGAAAAATTAAATATATTCGGACAAAAACTCAATTCTCAACTTATTGAACTCGACAAAGAAATTAAAGATATGGCAGGCGAACCGACCTTGAATATCTCATCGCCGAAGCAATTGGGCATTGTGCTTTTTGAAAAAATGGAACTCAACGACAATGCCAAACGCACCAAAACAAAACAATATTCTACCGACGAAGACACATTAATGTCGATGAGAGGAAAACATCCTATTATAAATAAAATTCTGGAATACCGCTCACTGAAAAAATTATTATCAACCTACGTAGAAGCCTTGCCCGAACTTATAAATAAAAAAACGGGAAGAATACACACATCTTTTAATCAGGCAGTAACGGCAACAGGCAGATTGAGTTCATCAAATCCTAATTTGCAAAATATTCCTGTCAGAGACGAAGATGGACGCGAAATACGCAAAGCCTTTGTTGCCTGCGATGAAAATCACTTTCTTGTTTCTGCCGATTATTCGCAAATAGAATTGCGGCTTATGGCTCATGTGAGCGGCGACAAAAATCTGATAAATGCCTTTAACTCGGGCGAAGATGTTCATACCTCAACAGCGGCTAAAATTTATCACGTAAACAACGACCAAGTTACGCGCGAGCAACGCACAAAAGCAAAAACGGCAAATTTTGGAATTATCTACGGAATATCCGCTTTCGGTTTGGCTCAACGATTAAATATTTCGAATAAAGAAGCGCACGAACTTATCAACGGATATTTTCAACTTTATCCTGATGTGAAAACTTACATGAACGAAACCATTCAGAAAGCGCGTGAAAATGGTTTTGCCGAAACAATTTTCGGACGCAAACGCTGGCTGCCAAATATTTCGTCGGGCAATGCAATTGTGCGCGGACTTGCCGAACGTAACGCAATAAATGCGCCGATACAAGGTTCTGCGGCAGATATTATAAAAATTGCAATGATTAATATCGCCAAAAGATTGAAGAAAGAACAATCTTCGGCAAAAATGATTTTGCAGGTGCATGATGAACTTGTGTTTGATGTGGAAAAATCGGAACTCGACAAAGTAATGAACATTATATACACTGAAATGCAAAACGCTGCATCTTTGAGCGTACCGCTAATTGCCGACTGTAATTATGGCGACAACTGGATAGAAGCGCATGGTTAATGATTTAATGATATAATGGTTAATTATAAAATAAGAAATAAGAAGTAGGCGAAGCGCAACCTGCGGGTATTAATATTTCGTTCCTGCGGGATGACACTATTAAATGAAGAATGAAAAAATCAGCGTAAAATCCGCATAACCTGCGTGCTTATTTCAAATCAACAAATCCAACAAATTGAACAAATCAACATTGCAAAATTTAATCATCCGAAACTTCAACCATAACATCCCTGTATGCGGTAAGTATTTGAGATTTGGATAAAAATCCGCAGTAAATCTCATTTTCGTCAACAACAGGCAGATTCCATTTTTTCGTTTCTTCAAATTTTTTAATCACAATGTTCATTGCATCGTTTATGTTGATTGTTGACGGCGCAGGAAACATAAAATCGCGGACATATACCGAATCGTAAAGTTTGTTTTCAAACATTACTCGTCGTATGCTGTCCAAATAAACCAATCCCAGCAATTTGTTATTATCGTCAACAACGGGAAAAATATTGCGGTTTGATACTGAAATTGTTTTTACAAAATCGCCAAGCGTATCATTCAGTTTTATTGTAACAAAATCGGTTTCAATCAAGTCTGTAATATTTAAAAGAGTCAGCGCAGCCTGATCTTTATTATGCGTGATAAGTTCGCCGCGCAAAGCAAGTCGGCGCGTATATATCGAATGACGTTCAAACGAACGATTTGTTGTAAATGCGCATACCGAAGCAATCATCAATGGGAAAAACAAATCATAACCGCCTGTGATTTCGGCAATCAGAAATATTGCTGTCAGCGGAGCGTGCATTACGGCTGCCATCATTCCGCCCATTCCTACAAGCGTAAAGTTTACTTCGGGAACATTTGCAATGCCAAGCGTATTGATGATTTTGGCAATCAAAAATCCAGATATTCCGCCTATAAAAAGCGTAGGTCCAAAAGTTCCTCCTATGCCGCCGCAACCGTTGGTCAATGCCATTGCCGCAACTTTGAAAATTATTATCGCTACAAGATATGCAAACATTATCCACAATGTATCTTTGAAGGCGTAAAACAAACTATCCTGAAAAATATCGTTTGAATTGCCCGTAAGCAGCGATGACAATATGCCGTAGCCTTCGCCGTAAAGCGGAGGAAGCAGGAATATTAAAACGCCAAGACCCACAGAACCGATAATCCATCTTTTATATGGTTTTAATATTTTTGATAAACGATTTTCAATTGCAAGCGTTGCGCGAGTGAAATATAAAGCCACAAATCCGCAAAATAATCCTAATACAATATAAAACGGAATGTTTTGCATCGAAAATTCGGTAGTGAGATTTGAAAATTCGACATCGTTTCCCAATAAAAGATATGACACAGATGTTGCCGCAAGCGACGATATAAGGAGGGGAACTATTGACGAAAGCGTTAAATCAAGCATCAAAATTTCGAGCGTAAAAACAACTCCGGCAAGCGGCGCTTTGAAAATTCCCGCCACAGCGCCTGCTGCGCCGCAACCCACAAGTAAGGTTATTGTTTTATAATTTTGTCTGAAATACTGACCTACGGTTGAACCTATGGCGGCGCCTGTTAACACAATCGGCGCTTCTGCTCCCACAGAGCCGCCAAATCCAATGGTAAACGAACTTGCTATAACAGATGAATAACAGTTATGCGATTTTAATTTTGATTTTTTGCGGGAAATGGCATACAAAACTCTTGTAATTCCATGACTAATATTATCACGAACAAAATATTTTACAAAAATAATTGTAATCAGAATACCGATGCCCGGATACGCCAGATAAAGCAAACTTCCCGTTTCGGCATTAAACCAACTTGTCAACAAAAATTTTACGCCGATAATTGTATGTTTTAACAGCACGGCAGCCAAACCGCCGGCAAAACCTACTATCAAAGCAAGCATCACCAGCACTTTTCTTTCGCCAAGCGAAAGAAGTTTGTCTATCAGTTTTTGTGTTATTTTTTTCAAAATATACAAGTATTACAGACTGCAAAAATATAAAAAAGTTTATAATGTTGCCGATTTATCGTCTGCCTGTTGATATTTGGCGGATAAATATTCTGTAAAATATCTCTAAAATATGTAAATATTGGAATTTTCTGCTGTATAGTTCAAAGCATTATTCCCGATAAACAATTTCCTCGTACAATTCTCTCATTTGTTTGCGCAGATACAAAACCGCATAATGTTTTCTCGAAAGTAAAGTATTTATGGGAATACCTGTGGTTTGAGATATTTCTTTCATTGAGAAACCTTCCAATTCGGTAAGTTCGAATATTTCCCGTTGTTCCGAAGGCAATCTGGAAAGTGCATTTTCCAGTTCGTCCCAAAACAGCGAACGCAGATATTCCGCTTCGGGCGATGGCGAAATGTCGTTGTTGAACAAAATTTCCGAAAACTCTATTAGTGTCTCGTTGTCGCTTTCGTTGTTTTGTCTGACAGGCATGGAATCTTCGCGCTTTTTTAGTCCGTGATTGATAATCGTATTTCGCGCCACACGATACAACCATGCCGCTACATGTTCAATCGGATTCATGGTGGTATTCACTGTTTTCACCAACTGGTAAAAAACATCTTGAAGAATATCTTCCGCCTCCTCGCTGCTGGCAACACGTTTACGTATAAATGATTTCAGTTGCGGCTGATATTCAGATATTAGTTTTCCAATTTCGTCGTGTTTGGATTTAACCACCTTATCCCTGTTTTTCAGATTCGTTTTGCTGTAAAGAATCACTCCCGAAACCATGTTTCAAAAATTTGCGGTTTATATATTCTTTACGTTCTTCGGCTGACATTTTCATCAACCTTTCACGAATCGGATTGCGATGATGCGGCATGCCTGCGTGCATCCAGCGTTTGCCGCCCATGCTGCTGAAAAGAATACGCGCAAGCGCAAGTAATCCCAATGCTTGCAATAAACTGATAGTCGTCAAACCGAAGATTTCAGGCATTAGCCAATTCCACAATAACATTACGCCGGCGCTGATAGCGGCAATAACCGCCAGCCCCAATACTACATGTTTCAAAATATGTACTTTCATGATAAACTATTTTTTAATTATTACTTATTTGTTTTACTAATTCTATTGCTCTGTTTGGACAAATTGCAATACATTTTCCGCATGCCGAACAATGTTCCTGACGACATGCCGTTGCATAAACATTTCCGCTAATGCTAATCATACTCAACACATGATGACGGCAAATATTAACGCAGCGTTTACATCCCGTACACTTATCGGCAACTACGTATATTTCTTTCGGTTGCCTTATCGTGTGCAATCTTTTCCAAAAACTGTCTGTTTCAATATTATTTTTCATTACATGTTTATTTAATTTCAAGTTCTGTTTATTCCCTATTTAAATAGACAAATGAACATGAAAAATATTTTATAAAGATACAAAAAAATGATTAAATATTTTTATACGCCTGCTTTTTTCCCTGCGGCGGGGATTTTATTCAGACAGTCAACTTCGCTGTTTTCGTGCGGAATATTGTCGGTATTTCAAGGGACAACCTGCATCCCGCACGACATGCAGAGGCATGTTTTTGTCCGTAGGTTGCGCTTCGCTCCACCTACGGTTAATGAAATTCCCCTCTGTGGAGGGGTGTCCGCAGGACGGGGTGGTTTTCTTAAATGAAGAATGAAAAATGAAAAGTGAAGAATTATATAATGATAAATGATTTAATGGTTAATGATAAATACAACGCCGTCATTGCGGGAGCGAGAAAAGAAATTCCCCTCCTGCGGAGGGGTGCCCGAAGGGCGGGGTGGTTTTCTTAAATGAAGAATGAAAAATGAAAAGTGAAAAATTATATAATGATAAATGATTTAATGGTTAATGATAAATACAACGCCGTCATTGCGGGCTTGACCCGCAATCTCTTGAAAAATGGGATTCTTGGCAAGCCAAGCGAACAAAGTTCGATAACTGACTTTCGTCAGAATGACGAACAAAACCGCCGTCATTGCGGGCTTGACCCGCAATCTGGGAATGAAAAGTGAAGAATGAAAAATGAAAAAATAATAGTAAATCGTAAATAACAAAATCGTAAATAACAAACCACTTTCAACTTTACAAACTTTCAACTAAAAAAAATACCCAAATAATAAAGAATTTTAACACTTTCAAAAAAAATTTTGTCCCATAATTTACATTATGTTAACTTTCGGCGCAAAGTTAATCTAATTTTCAATAAGTTGCAAATTTT
>JAISPX010000055.1 GCA_031274595.1 Prevotellaceae bacterium
TATGAATGGGAATGATTTTGTAGCGACCGTAATAGGTGGAACGGGCAAAATGATCGCCGATATTGATGCACAACCGGCAGCCGTTGTGCAACACGCGGTAACATTCCTGCCATGTAAGATTCAAATGATTGATATAGGTTTCGTAATCATCGTGGAAGCCGATTTGATTTTCCGTTCCGTAATCTTTCAATTGCCAGTAGGGCGGCGAAGTAACAATCAAATGAACGCTTCGGTTTTTTAACTCGCTCATTTGCCGGCTGTCACCGTTGATTATGGTATGTGCTGTTTTATTTAACATCTTCTATTTTACTACCTTATGCGAAATATTTTTTTCAATTATCTATGTAATCGTTGCTTTTACTGTGTTCTGCTATTATCATCCAACTCATAAATATGCATATTTTCATATTTTACAAAAATACATAATTTTTTGATACGGGAGTAATTGTTCAGAAATTTATTTTTACAGAAATTTAAATATCCAAAGTTTTAATTTCAATAAAGTTAATCTGAAAATCATCTTGAAGTTATATATCACACTTTAATGTAAATTTTCTTTCTGTACAGTATTTCGGCAAGTATCCACATAATTGCAATAAACGTAATTGCATACATCAGCGAACCAAATGTCGGGTCGATTACATGTTTGTATATATTGTTGTAAATCCAACTTTTGAGAGGCGTGTCGCCGATATTGAAATATGCAAAACTCATCGTTTTGGCTATTACTCCCGACATCACAAACAAAAACAATGGATTTGAGCCGAATGCAACAAACGGACGAATATATTTTTGACTGTATTGTTTTACATCCATCAGCCAAATAAAAAATGCAAGAACAATCATCGCCAATCCGCCTGCATAAAGAACATAAGAACCTGTCCACAAGGGTTTGCTGATAATGAACCATTGTCCCCAAAACATTCCTGTAAAAACAGCAAGCAAACCAAACAGCAGCAGATGAGTTACAATTTTTTCTTTATTTTCTGAATAATAATTAATAAGACGACCTATTAAAAATCCGAATATGACGGTTGCTGCTGCCGACATTGCGCCTAATAATCCTTCGGGGTCGAAAGGTATTTTTTCAGTTGCATTGCTTAATTGTTGAATTGCATTTGATGATGCGTTTTCAATGTTTGCATTTTCGGGTATAATAATCGTATATATGAGCGAGTTATCTTGTATTTCTTTTTTGAATTTATAATTGGAAGTCGATTGAAACGAAAGATAATTTATATCAATATTTTTACCATTGACTGGTTTTACTTGAAAATGTGTGTTATCAATAATCGTAAAATCAAAATTATCAGGTTTGAATGTTCTGCTGTAACCTGTGTAAGTATGGTTTTCGCCGGGTATTATTAAATCTACGGCACGGCAGGCGTTTTCTTTTTTATCGTAAGGATTGTGCGGGTTGTATGCAATTAGAATTCCCCAAAACAAAAGCATTAAAGCGACACCTGACATTGCAATTTTTTTTGTCGATTTAAGCAAAAGGCAAAGAAATATCCCGATAAAATAAGCACATGCAATACGTTGCAATACGCCGAAAATTCTTACTGTTTCGAGTTTGGCAAAAATATTTTGCAGCGAAAAGGGTTTATCGGTATCAAAAAACGGATAAAAATTTAATAAAAATCCTATCAAAAATATCAGCAACGAGCGGCGAAAAAGTTTCAGGAATGTTGTTTTATTAAGTTTAAAATCTAATTTTTTGAATGAAAAAAACGATGCAATACCGACAACAAAAAGAAAAAACGGAAATACAAGATCGGTCGATGTGCAGCCCTCCCATTCGGCGTGTTTTAACGGAGCATAAATAAAACTCCAAGTTCCCGGATTATTCACTAAAATCATTAATGCAACGGTAAATCCGCGAAATGCATCAAGAGCAAGTATTCTTTTGTTTTTCATTTTTATAATTTTTATAATGTTAACTGCGCCGTATCAGTTTTTTTATTAATTCCACAAATTTATTTATATCATCCTCTGTTGTGTCGAACGAACACATCCAGCGCGCTTCGTAATTTTTTTCATCCCAAAGATAGAAAAAATATTCTTTTTGCAAGTCATCGTAAATTTCAGGTGGGATGAGAGCAAAAACGGCGTTTGATTCTACCTTTTGCGTTATTTTTATCTGCGGAATTTCTTTGATTTTTGATTCCAGCAATTTTGCCATTTTATTGGAATGTGTTGCTGTTTCGATACATTGATTATTGCTTAAATATGCAATGAATTGCGCCGAAATAAATCGCATTTTTGATGCAAGTTGCATTGCCTGCTTACGAGTGTACATAAAGTTTTCGCACAATTCAGGGTTCAATAAAACTACCGCTTCGCCATACATCATTCCGTTTTTTGTTCCTCCAAACGATAAAACATCAACGCCAACATCGGCAGTGAATTTTTTGAATGGCAATCCAAGCGATGCGGCAGCATTTGCAAGGCGCGCACCGTCAACATGAAGTAACAGATTATTTGCATGGGCAAATTGTGCAATGGTTTTAATTTCAGCGGGAGAATAAACTGTTCCGAGTTCGGCAGGTTGAGAAATAGAAATTATTTTCGGTTGCGCATGATGCTGAAAACCTATTCCGTGCAGATGTTTTGCAATTTCAGCGACAGTTATTTTGCCGTTTGTAGTCGTACATGTTAAAAGTTTACAGCCTGTAAATCGTTCGGGAGCGCCACATTCGTCCACATTTATGTGTGCAAGTTCGGAACAGATAATCGCATTGTGCGGCTGCGTTGCGGCTTTGAGGCTAAGTACGTTTGCCGCCGTTCCGTTGAAAACAAAAAAAACTTCCGCATTATTTCCAAAATGTTCCTTGAATTTTTGTTTTGATTTTTCGGTGAAATCGTCATCTCCGTAAGCAATTGTATGCCCATTGTTTGTTTCATAAATTGCTTTTAAAATATCAGGATGTATTCCCGAATTATTGTCGCTCGCAAACCCTTTTTTATTCATCGTTTCATGCTTTTTAATATTACAAAATTAAATAAAATATTCTTATTTTTTATTATTGCTGTCCGCTAAACATTAAAAAAAGAGTAAAAAAATCAGGGCTGATTCAACATATATAGAGTCAGCCCTTTTTGGTTAATTTTGCATTGGATAAACAAAAAATGAACCAATGC
>JAISPX010000057.1 GCA_031274595.1 Prevotellaceae bacterium
AACGAATTCTGTTATAAGTTTAATCGAAGATATTTCGGGGAAGATTGCTTTGAACGTTTGATGATTGCCTGTGTAAAAACAAATCCAAATTTTAGGACAGTAAACGGATAATCATAAAATTTATCATATATTGGCTGTATATTGTAAAACCGATGTCGGTATAATGGTCGCCATCTATTGTATGCTCGCTGCTTTCGGCGGTTAAATCTTTTTCGGATACGTAATAAATATTTTCAAAACCTTCGGATAATAATTGTTGATACGATTTTTTTAATTCCATATTTCCTTCATTTATTTTTTGTTTTATTTCTGCTTTCAACCAAGCATTTGCAGCAAGAGTGCGCTCAACAAGAATAATCGGAACGTTTTTGCGAGTTTCGCGTAATTGTTTTACAAAAGGCACAGTTCGTTCGGCAATCATTTCGGTAGTCATATTAGAATTACAATCTACAATGTAGCACAAAGCATCAATCTGCGTCATCACTTTGCCTATAATTTCTTCCATTCGCGCATTTCCCGAAAAACCGAGATTTATAACTTCCGTATCAAAAGCGCGTCCTATTTGCGCTGTGGAACACATTCCCGCACGCGATGCAGATGCGCCCTGCACAATAGATGTGCCGTAATGCACTATTGGTTTTTTATTATTTTTACGAACAAATTTTTGTATCTGCGCATCATTATTCACACCTACAAAAACAGAATCCACACTTGTGTACAGCGGCAAATACAGCATGTAATTCCGCATTTTTTTTGTTATTCCCTGCAACATAATTCCTGTGTTTTTCCCATCCCACGAAAGTTTTATTCCTGCCCAACGCCAGCGCATATTTTCTTCGTCGTAAGCGTACAAATCTATTCCGTTCATTGCGCAATCGGTCATGTGAGGCATTTTGCATACCGACCGTAAAACCCAACGCACGTGCAAAGTGTCGGAATCGGTTGAAAAGCGAATGTTAAGTCCTGCCGAATTTTCGCTTAATGTCCACACTTCTTTGCGAGCCGCTTCGCGAGCGTAAGCAGGAAGTCTGTCGTAGTCGTGAAATTGTTCTGTGCCTGCGCGTCCTTCTATTGTTAATTGTCTGCCTTCAATCCATTTTACGTTTTGCGAAAATGCCGCCGAAACGCATAAAAATGATGTAATGATAAGTAATGTTAGATGTTTCATTGTTTAATATTTTTCACAAAGTTAAAAATGATTTGCCAATCTGCAATAAATATATACATTTGTAATAATTTTATGACTTATGACGAAAATGAGCAAACGCAAAATAATAATAGGAATAACAGGAGCAAGCGGACAGATTTATGCAAAAATTTTGCTTGATTTACTCAATATTTATCATTCCGACTTTGATGAAGTTAATGTGATATTTACAAAAACAGGTAAACAAGTTTTCGATTACGAGATTGGCGAAAATATCGCTAAATACAAACATATAAAAATTCACGAAAATGATGATTTATTCGCTCCTTTTTCTTCGGGTTCATCCGATTATGATACTTTGATTGTCATTCCCTGTTCGATGGGAATGCTTGCGCGTATTGCAAACGGATATGCCAACGACCTTATTGCGCGAACAGCAGATGTGATGCTCAAAGAGCGCCGAAAACTGATTGTTGTTGCTCGTGAAACTCCATTAAATTTGATACATATACGCAACATGGAACAAATAACACTTGCAGGCGGAATTATTTGTCCCGCATCGCCATCGTTTTATGGTAAACCGAAATCGGTGTATGATGTTGCAAAGACTGTCGTGGAACGAGTATTGAGCCTGTCGGACATAAATATCGAAAGGTATAAATGGAGTAAAAATTAAACATCCCGATACGTTTTATAAAAATCATTTTATCAACTTATCACATTATTTTTTTACCTTTGCGCAAAATTACAGTAATGGCAGAGAGAAAAACAAATAGAAACGCTAAAACAAGTGTTTCAAAACAAACATTTAAACCCAAAACAAAATCGTCAAAATCATATTCTCAAAAAAAGTACGGCAGCAGGTCGAAAGATGAAAATGTGGGTTATGATAAGAAAAAGTTTGGTAAAGATGACAACAAAAAACGCAGATTTAATACAACCGACGAGCGTCCGAAAAGAACGTATAGGCGCAATGATGATAACGGATTTAAACAAAAATTTGATGATGACGGAACATTCAAAAAACGCAGATTTAATGCAAACGACGAGCGTCCGAAAAGAACCTATAAGCGCAATGACGATGGCGGATTTAAACAAAAATTTGCTGATGACGGAACATTCAAAAAACGCAGATTTAATGCAAGCGAAGAACGTCCGAAAAGAACGTATAAGAGTAATGATGATAGCGGATTTAAACAAAAATTTGATAATGACGGAACATTCAAAAAGCGCAGATTTAATACAACCGACGAGCGTCCGAAAAGAACCTATAAGCGCAATGATGATAACGGATTTAAACAAAAATTTGATGATGACGGAACATTCAAAAAACGCAAATTTAATACAAGCGAAGAACGTCCGAAAAGAACCTATCGCCGTAATACTGAAAATGATTTTGCAGGGAAATCGGAAAGAGAAAGAACCGAACGTAACACAAACTATATTCGCACTTCCGAGCCGGAAGACAGTCGCGTGCGTAAACGCAACAAAGAAAAGGCAAACGCCGCCGCAGATATAAAAAACAAAAACATAAACTTGTTGGACGATAAAGTCAGATTAAATAAATTTATTGCAAATTCGGGCGTGTGTTCGCGGCGCGAAGCCGATAATTTTATAAAAGCGGGAGTTGTTACCGTAAATGGAATTGTTGTAACCGAATTGGGAGTTAAAGTATCGTCAAGCGATGAAATCAAATTCAACGGAGAACAATTGCACGGCGAAAAGAAAGTTTATATCGTTATGAATAAACCCAAAGGATTTGTTACAACGGTTGAAGATCCGCATGCCGATAAAACGGTAATGGACATTGTGCGCAATTATTGCAGCGAGCGCATTTATCCTGTCGGACGTCTGGACAAAAATACAACGGGAGTTTTACTTTTTACAAACGATGGAGAATTGACAAAAGTTTTAACTCATCCGAGTTATGGAAAGAAAAAAATATACGCGGTAGGATTAGATAAAAATCTTACCAAAGATGATATGAAACATCTTGTGGCAGGAATTGAACTTGAAGATGGTTTTGCATTTTTTGATGAAATTGCCTATGCCGACGAAAACGACAAAAAGAAAATAGGCGCAGAGATACATTCGGGCAGAAACCGTATAGTTCGCAGAATGTTTGAACATCTCGGATATAAAGTAACCAAACTCGACAGAGTATATTTTGCAGGATTGACAAAAGCAAAACTGCGGCGCGGAGATTGTCGTTTTCTTACCGAAAAAGAAATTAGCGCTCTGAAAATGGGAGCGTATGAATAATCGAAAATTGATATGCATAAATCAGGTTTTGTAAATATAATAGGAAATCCCAATGTAGGAAAATCTACATTAATGAACGCATTTGTAGGCGAAAATTTATCAATAATTACGGCAAAATCGCAAACTACGCGACACAGAATAATGGGCATTGTAAGCGGAGATGATTTTCAAATCGTTTATTCCGATACGCCCGGAATCATAAAACCTAAATATAAACTGCAATCGTCGATGATGAAATTTGTGAATACGGCAATCGGCGATGCAGATGTTATTGTTTATGTTACAGACGTTATCGAAAAACCGGATAAAAATATCGAATATATCGAAAGACTTAATAATATTGAAATTCCGATAATTTTGATTATTAATAAAATTGATTTGACAACCCAGCAAATTCTGAATGATTTGGCTGAACAATGGCAAAAACTTTTACCCAAAGCGCTTATATATCCGGCTTCGGCATTAGAAAAATTTAATCTCGAAAATATTTTTTCCAAAATTCTTAAATTAATTCCCGAAGGTCCTGCTTACTACGAAAAAGATTCGCTTACCGATAAAAACATGCGTTTTTTTGCTTCCGAAATTATTCGCGAAAAAATATTGCAGTGTTATGAAAAAGAAATACCTTATTGTGTTGAAGTAAGCATAGAAAGTTTTATTGAAGATAAAAATATGTACAGTATCGAAGCAGTGATTTACGTTGCACGCGAATCGCAAAAAGGAATAATTATCGGACATGGCGGAAAAGCACTGAAACGAGTAGGCACTGAAGCACGTAAAGATATGGAAAAATTCTTCGATAAAAAAGTATTTCTGAAAACCTTTGTGAAAGTTGACCCCGACTGGCGCGACAACGAACAACAACTTAAAAGATTCGGATATATTCAGGATTAAGAGTTAATGATATAATGGTTAATAATAAAATAGTAAATGGTCAGGTTGCTTCTTAGCTACGTTCCGCACGATGACCAAGGAAACAAAAGTTTTCCGCAATCTAATTCAGTCAGGAATGTCGGAAAGACTATAAAATAAATTCATAATTGATAATTCGTAATTGATTTGTATCTTTGCAATCAAAATTTCATAAAATGACTATAGAAAAATTTATGTCGGCAGCCGTAAAATCTGCAGTCAAACAGTTATACGGCATGGATGCTGCCGATGAACAAATACAAATACAACTTACAAACAAAGAGTTTGCGGGCGATTATACATTAGTGGTTTTTCCGTTGTTGAAAATCAGCCGTAAATCGCCTGAAGCAACGGCAAACGAAATAGGCGAACGATTGAAATCGCTGCATGCCGAGATAAAATCATACAATGCAATCAAAGGATTTTTAAATATAAAATTTACCGCAGAATTTTGGGTTCAAAGGCTTAATGCTGCTGTGAAAAATGAGAATTTCGGACTTTCACATGGAAAAGGCAAAAAACTGATGATTGAGTATTCATCGCCGAATACAAACAAACCTTTGCATTTGGGACACATTCGCAACAATCTGCTCGGATACGCTGTCGCGAACATTCTTGAAGCCGACGGCAACGATGTTGTGAAAGTGAATTTGGTGAACGATCGCGGAGTGCATATTTGCAAATCGATGCTGGCTTGGCAGAAATTCGGAAACGGCGAAACTCCCGAATCATCAGGCAAAAAAGGCGACCATTTGGTTGGCGAATATTATGTGCGTTACGATAAGGAATATAAAAAACAACTTGCCGAAATTATTGCAACAGGCATTGACGAAAATGAAGCAAAAAGCAAAGTCCAGATACAACTTGAAGTGCAGGAAATGCTGCGCAAATGGGAAGCGCAAAATCCTGAAATTATTGCATTGTGGAAAAAAATGAATTCGTGGGTTTATGACGGATTTAATAAAACATATAACGATTTGGGAGTTTCGTTCGATAAAATTTATTACGAATCGCAAACATATCTTTTAGGAAAAAGTTTGGTGTATGAAGGATTGAAAAAAGGCGTTTTTTTCAGGAAAGATGACGGTTCGGTATGGGTTGATTTAACAACAGACGGACTTGACCAAAAACTGCTTTTGCGCAGCGACGACACTTCGGTTTATATAACTCAGGATTTGGGAACAGCGCAGCAACGGGTTGCCGAATACAATATCGACCAAATGATTTATGTTGTGGGCAACGAGCAAAATTATCACTTTCAGGTATTAAAACTTATACTTAAAAAATTAGGTTTTGACTGGGCAAATTCAATTCATCATCTTTCATACGGCATGGTTGAGTTGCCCGAAGGTAAAATGAAATCGCGCGAAGGCACTGTTGTTGACGCCGATGATTTGATTGAAGAAATGATTTCAACGGCGCAAAAAATGTCCAAACAACTTGGAAAACTTGATAAATTAAACGCCGAAGAAGAAAACAGAGTTTGTAGAATGGTAGGTTTAGGAGCGCTTAAATACTTTATATTGAAAGTTGACCCTCAAAAAACAATGCTTTTCGACCCGAAAGAATCGATCGACTTTAATGGAAACACAGGACCTTTCATACAATATACACATGCGCGTATAAAATCTGTTTTGCATAAGGCAAATGAACTGCAAGCGCAAATTCCGCAAACATCTGCCTGCGCCGACATTAACGAAAAAGAAATATCACTAATAAAATTAATAGACATTTTTCCCGAAACGCTGGCATCTGCGGCAAAGGAATTTTCGCCGTCAACGATAGCAAATTATGCATACGACATAGCCAAAGAATACAATCAATATTATCACGAATATCAAATTTTACGCGAAGAAAACGAAGAAATAAAATTATTCAGATTAATGCTGTCTCAAAAAGTGGCGGATATGATTAAAAAATCAATGAAATTACTGGGAATTGATGTTCCCGACAGAATGTAAAATGTAATAAAGTAAAATGAAAAAAGAATCTTATAATAATGAAATTGAGGTATTAAAATCAAATTTAATAAAATTATCTACAATATGGGATGGTAAAAAAAGTATTTTGGAACTTAAAGAAGCCGATTATAATTGGCGACAGATGGAATGGTGGGCTTTTTATTTTGAATATCAAGTTAAAAAATTATTAAGCAAACATTTTAAATTTCCCGGTGATAAATATGGTAATGTTTCTTTTGATTTGAAAGGAAGTATTAATTGGGATTTGAAAGCATCTGCAATAAAAACAGATAACCATAAAATAATACTTAATGATAAAGATGCGATGGATAAGTCAATAGAACAAGAAGGTTATCATGGAGAAATAATTGCATTGTGCGATGTAGAGTACAACGATGTTAATCGTACATTTCAAAAATGGCATACTGAACTGAAAGGTGGAAAATCAAGTTACGAAGTTACGAGAGAAAAGAGGACTTCCATATCAAGGTATAGAAAGACAAAAACTCAACTTGTCGAAATAATTTTAATAGTACTAAATAACAACGATTTGAA
Source organism: Prevotellaceae bacterium (assembly GCA_031274595.1). GTDB lineage: Bacteria > Bacteroidota > Bacteroidia > Bacteroidales > UBA932 > JAIRKV01. The sequence goes on from JAISPX010000057.1 coordinate 6,838, forward strand.
TCATTTATCAATAATGAAACAAGGTAGAAATTCTAATGGTATGGACAGGAAAGAAAAATATATGCTGGATTTAGAAAATATTGATATCTTTGAAAATTATATTATTAATTTTGAAAATTGTGATAATGAAAATGTATTATAATGAGGATTGTATTGAAGGAGCGAGAAAGTATATAGCAGATAATTCTATTGACTTAATAATTACAGATCCTCCATATGGAATAAATGGTGATAAACTAGATAAACATTATAATCGTAATGAAAATAATGTAATTGATGGTTATGTTGAAATTTCAGAGAAAGATTATCCTGATTTTTCAAAAAAATGGATAAAAGAAGCGGAAAGAGTTTTGAAACCGGGAGGAAGTATTTATATTGTTTCTGGGTATTCCAATCTTCGGCACATATTAAATGCTTTATCTGAAACGAGATTACAAGAAAAAAATCATATTATATGGAAATATAATTTTGGCGTTTATACAAGCAAAAAATATATTTCTTCTCATTACCATATTTTATATTATACCAAAAAAGGCGGAAAAGAAATTTTTAATACTAATGCATTTTATGCAGATAGCGATAAAACAGAAACTGGTCAAAGCCAGAATTATAAAGATAGAGAAGATGTTTGGATAATAAATAAAGAATATAAACCCGGACAGATTAAAAATAAAAATGAATTACCAAAAACACTTCTGAAAAAAATGATTTTATATTCGAGTAATCCTAATGATTTAATTTGTGATTTTTTTCTTGGCAGTTTTTCTACTGCAAAAATATCTATTGGATTAGGTCGGATGGCTTGTGGATTTGAAATAAATAAAAACGCTTACGATTATCAAATTGAACAAATATCGAAAATACAATTTGGAGAATATTTGTCTGAACAAAAAATAGTGCCAAAGAGTAAGTTGTTTAATCAAAGAAAAAGTTTATTAGATACAGAGATAGACCAAATAGTATTAGATTTTAACTCTCTAATTAAAAAAGGCTTTACTAAAAAAGACGCGATTAACAATATTTCAGAGAAATTTGGAAGAGGATATTGGTCTATATTAAATATATTAAAAAAAGAAAAAAGTATTATTGATTACAAAATGGAAAAAACATTATGGGATGCGCAATAATATCTTAAATTTTAATCTGAAATTAATAAATAAAAACGAAATATAATGTTTGAAAATTTATCGGAACGATTAGAACGATCGTTTAAAATATTAAAAGGCGAAGGTAAAATTACCGAAATCAACGTTGCTGAAACACTTAAAGATGTGCGCAAAGCGTTGCTTGATGCCGACGTTAACTACAAAGTAGCAAAGTCATTTACCGATGATGTAAAACAAAAAGCGCTCGGACAAAATGTACTGACGGCAGTACGTCCAAGCCAGATGATGGTGAAAATTGTGCATGATGAACTTGCAGCGCTCATGGGCGGACAGGCAACCGATATAAATATAAAACCAAATCCTGCAATAATTCTTATTTCGGGATTGCAAGGTTCGGGAAAAACAACTTTTTCGGGAAAACTGGCGCATTTTCTGAAAACAAAAAAAGGACGGTCGGTATTACTTGCTGCCTGCGACGTTTATCGCCCTGCGGCAATTGAACAGTTGAGAATTATCGGCGAGCAGGTCGAAGTTAGTTTTTATTCGGAAGAAGAAAATAAAAATCCTGTACGAATTGCGCAAAATGCAGTAAAACATGCCCAAAACCAAGGATTCAATGTAGTAATTATAGATACGGCAGGACGTCTGGCAATAGACGAACAAATGATGACCGAAATTGCCGCCATAAAATCGGCAATAAAACCAAGCGAAACACTGTTTGTAGTTGATTCGATGACAGGTCAGGATGCTGTAAATACAGCCAAAGAATTTAACGACCGACTCAATTTCGACGGCGTTGTTTTAACAAAACTCGATGGAGACACGCGTGGCGGCGCGGCAATTTCTATTCGCTCTGTTGTCAATAAACCTATAAAATTTATAAGCGCCGGCGAAAAACCCGAAACACTCGACGTTTTTCATCCAGAACGTATGGCTGACAGAATTTTGGGAATGGGCGATATTGTTTCATTAGTCGAAAAAGCGCAAGAACAATTCGATGAAACCGAAGCACGTAAACTTCAGGCAAAAATACATAAAAACCAATTCAATTTCAACGATTTCTACAAACAAATTCAGCAAATCAAAAAAATGGGAAATATCAAAGATTTGGTTGGAATGATTCCCAAAATAGGCAAAATGATGAAAGATGTTGAAATAGACGAAAGCGCATTCAAAGCAACCGAAGCAATAATAATGTCGATGACGCCGAAAGAACGAGAACAACCATCGATAATAGATACTAATCGCCGAAAACGTTTGGCTGCAGGAAGCGGAACAAATATCAACGAAGTGAATAAATTGATGAAACAGTTTGAAGAAACCCGCAGAATGATGAAAACAATGACAAATAAAGAAAAAATGAAGCAAATGATGAAGCACAGATAAAATTCTGCAATATTCAAAATTTAATAAATATTTAACATTATACCTTGTAAAAAATGCAGATTATAGATGGAAAAAAAATTGCAGGCGAAATAAAAACCGAAATTGCCAACGAAGTAAAATCAATTATTGCCAAAGGACATCGTGCGCCATGTTTGGCTGCAATACTTGTAGGCAACGACCCTGCAAGCGAAACTTATGTAAACAGTAAAGAAAAAGATTGCCACGAAGTCGGATTTACATCAAAAATATTTAGATTTGATGAAAAAATCACCGGAAAAGAACTTTTGAAAAAGATAGAAGAAATAAATACAGATGACAGCATAGACGGATTAATTGTTCAGCTTCCGCTACCCAAACACATTTCTGAAAGCAATATTTTGCTTGCAATAGACTACAAAAAAGATGTTGACGGATTTCATCCTCAAAACGTAGGCAGATTGATGCTTGGACTGCCAACTTACGTTTCGGCAACTCCTGACGGAATTGTGGAACTTTTGGCAAGATATAACATCGAAACATCAGGAAAAAATTGCGTGGTTATTGGGCGCAGCAACATAGTAGGACGTCCTGTTGCCAATCTTTTGTCGCAACGCGCAACTCCTGGCGATTGCACTGTAACCATTTGTCACAGTCGCACAAAAAATATCAAAGAAATATGCGCCAGCGCCGACATAATTATTGCAGCGCTCGGCGTTGCCGAATTTCTGAAAGCCGACATGGTGAAAGAAGGCGCAGTTGTTATAGATGTCGGGACAACGCGCACAAAAATGGAAAGCGGAAAATACAAACTTACGGGCGATGTGAAATTTGACGAAGTTGCTCCCAAATGCAGTTATATAACTCCTGTTCCCGGCGGCGTAGGACCAATGACAAGAATATCACTACTGAAAAACACGCTAAAAGCGGCAAAAAAAGAAATATACGGATAAAATATATATTAAAAAACATGCCGTTAAATATAAAATTTAACGAACATAATAGCAATATAACTATTTATTAAACAGTTAATTGGGTTTTTATAATAAAAAATGCAAAAGTAATTACATTTTTTAATCTTTTAATTTATTAACTTTGAGAAATTTTAATAGCATGAAAAATCATGAAGAAAATATTAGTAATTATTTTTTACTTTTTAGCATTTTCTATTTTAGTAAATGCTCAGGAAAATAATATAAAAAAGTATATATCAAAAGTAGGAATAACATTTTCTTCTTTGGGAACAGATGATGTATTTTATGTAGAAAATGTTGTCGGAGATGGAAGTTATAAAAGTCGAAATATTTATGCATTTGGTTTTAATTATACTTTAGAATTAAACAAGTGGATAGAATTGGAAACAGGAATAGAATATTCAAAACATAATATTACTATAACGCCTGCATATACAGGAATAGAAGTACAACCATACAAAACAAATTTTGCGTTATTGAATATACCTGTTACGGCAAGAATAAATTTCCTGAAATATTTTTTTATAAATGGCGGTTTTATAATTGATATTGACGTATCATCTAATCATCATGTCAATGAACAAACAGGTATTGGAGCAATTTTAGGTATCGCGGCAAAATGTGATTTGAACCCTAAAATTTCAGTTTTTCTTAATCCGTACTCAAAAATTCACTCATTAATACCTCTCGTAGAAAACAGATTTAATCAAAAAGTATTGGAGTCGGGATTTAGATTTGGGCTTATGTATAAAATTAAATAATACAAAAAATAAATAGTAAAAATATTTGTAAAACATAAAAAATTATAAAATCATGAAAAAAACAAACATTTATTATTCAATCGTTTTATGCTGTCTTTTGGTTTCGGCATGCGACAGCAAAATGACAGATGATTCGTTTATAAAAAGCGAACCGATAAAAATAGCGCTTACATCAAATGAAGTACAAATGGTGGCAGAAAATAATAATTTTGCCATTGATTTTTTTACTGCTCTGTATGCAACAAGCGAAAACACCGAAAACATAATAGTATCGCCGTTTAGTTTAAGCATGGCATTGGCAATGGTTTGGAACGGAGCCGAAGGTGAAACAAAACAGGCTATACAGCAAGCTATTGGAATGAGTAATTATCCTGAATCGGAAATAAACGATTATTTCAAAAAATTAGGCGATGCTTTGCTTAAAACCGACCCAAATACAAAACTTGCTATAGCAAATTCTATTTGGACACATGAAGGATTTCCAGTGAAACAATCATTTTATGATGTAAATAAAACATGGTACAATGCAGAAGTACAGGAAATAGATTTTTCTTCTGCCGATGCTCTTACATTAATAAATAAATGGTGTTCCGATAAAACTAACGGATTAATAAAAAAAATACTTGAAAAAATATCTCCTGGCGAAGTGATGTATTTACTCAACGCTTTATATTTTAAAGGAATATGGAGCAGTAAATTTGATGCAAGCGAAACTCAGAAACAGCCATTCTACCGAGAAAACGGAACAAGTATTTCGATTGATATGATGCATCAAAATAATAAACTTGGTTATTATAGCGATGAACATTTATCTCTTACTTCCTTGTATTACGGAAACGGCGCTTTTTCGATGACTTTTGTTCTTCCCAATCAAAACGTTTCATTTGAAGCAATGTTAAACCAGTTGAAGCAACCTGAATATTTTAAAAATTGTTTGTATGCAGGTATTTATAATTATGCTATTGTAGATTTATTTATTCCTAAATTTAAATTAGAGTATAAAAAAGAACTAAATAAAATATTAAAATTATTGGGAATGGGAATTGCATTTAGCGGAGCTGCTGATTTTTCAGGAATTTCAGATACATCTCTTGAAATTTCCAAAGTTATACAAAAGGTGTATATTGATGTAAATGAAGAAGGCACAGAAGCAGCTGTTGTTACTGCTATTGGTATGGAAACTACTTCTCCCAATCCTGAGCAACCACAGCAGGTAACTTTCCGCGCCGACCGCCCATTTTTGTTTTTAATACGTGAAAACTCAACAGGAACGGTATTGTTTATGGGTAAAGTAGAAAATCCGCAATAATAAAACATAAAACATATTAATTAAGGCTGTTCTAAATATGGGCAGCCTTATTTTTTATTAATCGAACAATATTCCCGAATCATTTTGTAACATTATCGGCTTTTGCACGTCTTATGTGTAAAAGTAAAATTATATTATAAAATTGAATTTATGAAATTAAAATTATCTTTATTGGGATTTACAATTCGTTCGCCCGGAATATATTGAATACAGCAGAAAGGAACAGTGATTTGTTTTGAAAAAAAAGAAAGTCGCCACAAAAAGCGGCGACCAACTAAATATTAAAAATCAATATTGTTTTTATTCCGGACTGATAGCCGAAACAGGACAAGAATCCGCGCAAGTTCCGCAACTTGTGCAAATAGTTGGGTCAATAGTGTAAACATCCCCGGGAATAATAGCTTCGACAGGACATTCTCCTGCACACGTTCCACAAGCTGTACATTCATTTTCGTTAATTTTGTAAGCCATTTTTACTAAATTTTTAATTAAACATCTTACAAAAGTATATCAAACATTTAATCTTTCAAAATAATTATAATTCGTGTTTGATATTTTAACGATAACAATTTGAAATTCAATAAAAAAAAACAAAACAAAATTAACAATATTTAACAATGTCTAATATTAACAATATATTTAAAATATCTAAAAATGCCGCTGAATTTAATATAAAAATTATAACTTTGTGGCTCTAATTGAAATTATGAACTTAAAAATAAATAAAAATAAAATGAAGAATTTATTAAAATCAATACTGTTATTGACAGTTTTATCATTTGCCATTACAACAACTAATGCGCAAACAGGAAAAATAGTGTTTGAAAATACATCGCATAATTTTGGCGCAGATGTTCCCGAAAAGGGTGGAAATGTAACACATCGTTTTGTATTTACAAATATGGGCGATGCTCCCGTTACAATTCAAAATGTTGCGGCTTCTTGCGGATGTACAACACCGGAATGGACAAAAGAACCTGTAGCTCCGGGTGAGCAAGGGTTTGTTGATGCAACATTTCGTCCTGCTGGTCGTCCCGGAAATTTCTCCAAAAATTTGACCATAACGAATAATGGCGATCCACAGACAATAGTGTTAACAATATCGGGCGTTGTCGTTACCGGTGAAGAATAATTTACATTGTTACATAAAAAAATAAAATAAAATTATAAATTTAAAAATAGAATAAAAATAAGATGAAAAATTTATTAAAATCAATACTGTTATTAACAGTTTTATCATTTGCCATTACAACAGTTAAGGCACAAACAGGAAAAATAGAGTTTGAAAGTAAGTCGCATAATTTTGGCGCAAATATTCCCGAAAAAGGAGGAAATATAACACATCGCTTTATTTTTACCAACACAGGCGATGCTCCTGTTACAATTCAAGATGTTAGAGCTTCTTGCGGATGTACAACACCTGCATGGACAAAAGAACCTGTGGCTCCGGGTGAGCAAGGATTTGTTGATGCAACTTATCGTCCTGCTGGTCGTCCCGGAAGTTTCTCAAAAAATTTGACCATAACGAATAATGGCGATCCAAAGATGATATCGTTAACAATATCTGGCGTTGTTGTTAAAGCTCCGCTTACCGTTGAAGAAGAATTTCCTGTTGCGTTGGAAGGAATAAGATTGTCGGAAAAAGCGTTTGCTTTCAGCCGCGTCGCTATAAGTGAAAAAGAAAGCAATCCGAGCGTAATAAAAGTTTACAACAGCAGCGAAAATCCTGTAGAAATATCTTTCAAAAATGTTCCTGAATATTTGAAAATTCAGACAGTAACGCTTCAGCCAAAAGAAAAAGGAACAATAAAGGCTGTTTATACATCAACAAAAAAATCAAAATACGGAACAAATATTAACAATATCGAATTGCTTGTTAACGGTAAAAAATTGCAAGAAACTTTAACATCAACAATTACGCTTATACCTGCCACCGTATCGGATGACAAAAATGCAGCAAAACCTGTTTTGAATTTCATAAACAATAATTACACATTCAGCAATATAAAACAAGGTTCGATGGTGTCAAACGAATATAAGTTTAAAAATGCAGGTCAAGCCGATTTGAAAATTATTGCAACAAATGTAGTAAATGCAAATAACGAAAATATAAAAATAACATACCCGGAAGTAACAAAACCGGGAGATGAAGGAAGTATAAAAGTTGTTTTAAATACGAAAAAATTAAAAGGACAACAGGATTTTAATATCGAAATTATAACGAATGTATCGGTTAATCCCGTTTCTTCCATTGCATTAAGAGGAAATATCATAGAATAAATTTATAATGATTAGTGATACATTTCTTGAAAAAAGTGCATTGCAGGTAAACGATGGAGTGGAGCAGCCACCGATAATAAATCCGAATGCAGTATCGCGATTCAAGAAGTTTCAGCAAAAATTACCTTCAGCAGACGAGTTTGTTGAAGGTATTTTGTCTGAAAACATAACGATGCTCAGTAAGGCTATTACTCTTGTAGAGAGTTCTTTGCTTCAGCATTATGCTTTGGGACAAGAAGTAATTGAGCGCTGTTTGCCTTATTCAGGAAATTCAATACGCATAGGAATTACAGGCGTTCCGGGAGCAGGAAAAAGTACTTTTATAGAAACATTCGGGAAGATGCTTACAACGCAAGGATACAAACTTGCAGTGCTTGCAATAGACCCAAGCAGCGAACGTTCAAAAGGCAGTATACTTGGAGATAAAACCCGCATGGAAACGCTTTGCGCCGACAAAAATGCTTTTATTCGTCCAAGCCCATCGGCAGGTTCGCTTGGCGGCGTTGCCCGAAAAACGCGCGAAAGTCTTATACTTTGCGAAGCTGCAGGTTTTGACGTTATTTTTATCGAAACTGTCGGAGTCGGGCAATCGGAAACTGCCGTACATTCTATGGTAGATTTCTTTTTGCTATTATTGATTTCGGGAGCTGGAGATGAGTTACAGGGAATTAAACGAGGAATTATGGAAATGGCAGATTTGCTCGCTGTAACAAAAGCGGATGGCGAAAATATAATGAAAGCCGAACAGGCTCGTATTTTGTATCAAGGAGCAATGCGCTTTTTGCCGCCGTCCGAATCAGGCTGGCAACCTAAAACCATGACATGCTCGTCGAGAACCAATACGGGATTAACCGAAATATGGGATATAATAAACGGATATATGAAATTTACAAAAGCAAACGGATATTTTAAAACCAACAGATTGCGTCAGGCAAAATATTGGATGTATGAAACCATAAACATATATTTACGTGATAATTTCTATCAAAACCCGGTTATCAAAGAAAAACTTACTGAATTTGAAAATGCAGTACTGTCCGATACATTAAGTTCGTTTACAGCAGCAAAACAATTATTTGATATTTATAGCGAATTAGAAAAAGTCAAAAAATAAGACTCACATTTATAATCTGCATTAAAGCAAAATAAAATGCCCCTTCCATTTTTGAAAGGAGCATTTTACATTAAAGTAAATAGTAAATGTTATTTATCAATACGTATGCTCATTTTCTTCCATTTCCTTCTTGGTGATTTTATGTATGTCAAGCGCACGCCAAGCATACACAATATAAGCCAAAACCAAAGGAATAAGAAGAGAAACATAAGCCATAGTTTTCAACGTAAATAAACTTGAGCAACTGTTTTGAATTGTCAACGAACTTTGCCTATCTGCCAACGAAGGATAATAAGCCGTATCATTCCAGCCTGCGCACAACAACAATGCCAATACTGTAAGCACTGTTCCTGTTCCTGCAAACCAGATACCTTTTTTCCATGTTGACGATAATATAGTTTTACCTATTCCAAATAATACTCCAACAACGCCTACCAGCAATACTACAAGCACTACGGGCATTTGTATAAAATTATTGAAATATTTGTTGGATTCCATAGATATTTCTTTTGTTTCAGGATTTACTGCAAACCCTTCTTGTAATAATAAATGTACAAAAAACGTAAGGAAAAATACAAGGAATAATACAGTTTCGATTATTAATTGTTTACGCGATTTTTTCTGTATTTCATCATCGTCTATATTGTTTACAAAATAAAGCAATGCTAACACGCGCGCCAAAAAAAATACAGCCAATCCGAGTAAAACATTCCATATCACAAAAGCCGCTTCGAGTCCGTGCCACGCTGTTTGCCACGACGAAATTACAGGACTTCCTATTGATGTAAGCTGGCTTTTATCAACAATAAAGTTTGCGCCATTAAAAAATGTGCCGACTGCCGCTCCAAGCAATACAGGTCCCAAAATACCGTTTAATAAAAGAAACACCTGATAAGTTTTCTTTCCAAGCAAGTTTCCTTTTTTTGCCTGATATTCGTATGATACGGCTTGCAATACAAAGCAAAGCAATATCAAAATCCATACCCAATAAGCGCCTCCGAAACTGGTTGAATAAAACAATGGGAACGAAGCGAAAAACGCTCCTCCGAAAGTTACCAAAGTTGTAAATGTAAATTCCCACTTACGACCTGTAGAGTTCAACAGCATTTTTTGCTGTGTCGAAGTTTTACCGATAGTGAAAAGCAACGATTGCCCGCCTTGCACAAACAACAGGAATACTAATAACGCTCCTAACAGCGATACTAAAAACCACCAGTAATGTTGTAAAAATGTATATGTTGCATCCATAATGTTTAGTTTTTATTGTTCATTAATTTGAGGTCCTTTTTTTATTGCATTTGTCAAAATTTTCAATTCGGCAATAAGCAGAATTGTGAATAATGCAAGGAAAATAAAGAATGTTATTTGCACCGATGATGCCGATAATTGTGATATAGCCGCAGATGTAGGTAAAATATCCTGAATCGCCCATGGTTGGCGTCCGACTTCGGCAACTACCCAACCTGCCTGTCCTGCAAAAATGGCAAGGAAAATAGATAGCAGGCATGTCCATTGCAGCCAGCGTTTGGTTTCAAATTTATTTTTGTAAGAAAAATAAGTTGAAACGATAAAAAGTAAGAATAAAAATCCTCCGAGTATAATCATTACTCTGAATGCATAAAACGTAAGCCCTACGGGAGGTATCAAATCTTTGGGTTCTTTAATGTATCCGTAACCAAAGTATTTAAAATTTTCATTCAACTGAGTGCGTGCAGCAGCAATTTTATCCTGAATCTCCGATTTTTTCAAAGCAAATAATTCGTCGGCAGACAAAACCTGCGCTGTGCTGTCGTAGTCGGAGGTAATTGTTGCTGCCAATGCAAGCTTTATACTGTCAGCTTTGCGTTCAAATAATGTGCTGTCTGCTTTTGCAACATGATATTCAGCCAATGCGGACACCGCAAGTTTACCTCTGCCTATTTTTTCCTGAGCCGACAATGCTACGCTTCCATCACTTTGGGGATATCCTCCATCAAGTATATCTTTAATTCCCGGCACGTAGGCATTGAATTTTCCGAAAGCCAAATATGATAAAAATTTTGGTATGGGAACATCTATTTTGAACAAAAATGCATCTTTGTCATCGTTATATTCCTCTTTATTTGGATTTAATATTCCTATTCCAACCAAATTTACACCGTCATCGCCTTCGTACAAGCCTTCCATTGCTGCAAGTTTCATTGGCTGTCTTTCGGCAACTTGCATTGCAGAACCGTCGCCTGTCCATATTGACAAGAAACATGCTATCACACCAAATACAACGGCTACTTTAATACTTGCCAAAGCAAATTTTATTTCGCGTTTCCTTAATAAATACCAGCTGGATATACCCGCTACAAACATTGCTCCGATTATCCAACCTGATAATACGGTATGGAAAAATTTATTGAGCGCTACAGGCGAAAATGCCACTGCCCAAAAACTTTCCATTTCATTGCGAACAACATCAGGGTTGAATGTCATTCCTGTGGGATATTGCATCCAGCCATTGGCAACAAGTATCCAGAATGCCGAAATTGTTGCGCCTGCAATTGTAAGCCATGTAGAAGCAAGGTGAAATCCTTTGCTTACTTTGTTCCATCCAAAAAACATCACGGCAATAAACGTCGCTTCCATAAAGAATGCCAAAACGCCTTCGATAGCAAGAGGAGCGCCGAAAATATCGCCAACAAACCAACTGTAATTAGACCAGTTGGTGCCAAATTCAAATTCGAGAATCAATCCTGTTGCTACGCCAATAGCAAAATTAATTCCGAATAATTTCATCCAAAACTTGGCGGTTTTTTTCCAAAACTCATCGCCTGTTTTGTAATAAATTGTTTCCATAACAGCCTGAACGATGCCAAGCCCGAGCGTCAAAGGCACAAAAAGCCAATGATAAAAAGCCGTAAGAGCAAACTGTGCTCGCGACCAATCAATTAAAGAAATGTCTACTTCTGTAATCATAACACAAAGTTTTAAAGATTATTTTGCACGTTGAATTAATTCATTTAACACATATTCCTGTTTTTCGACAGGTTTTTCAAATTTACCAAGATAACTCGGGAAGAAAAATATTTTCAAAATAAAAAACATTATAAACAATTTGACCAAAATAATCAGCCAAAGAGTTTTTCCTATGGTCATGTTCCTAAATCCTTCCAAATAGAAGTCTATTATACGTTTGAATATCGATCTTTCCATAAAACAGAGATTTTACATTTTGCAATCTAAATATCGCACAAATGTGCAATTTTTTTTTGAAACAGACAAAATTATTTTTAATAATAATAAAAATTTTGATATTTTTTTTATTTTTGTGTAAGATAAATACCTCTCGATTATAAATTAAGTTACTTTATTCTGTTTTAACTAATTTTGAAGCAAATATGAGGTTGTTTTATTTTAACACAAATATTAAAAAATGTTATTTGCAATCATAACTAAGTTGGCAAATTGGAATAATGTTTTATTCATGGTTATTCCATTTCTGCGACTAAGGTTCGTGTAATCTTAATAACTCTGTTGGAAGGCGCTTAAATTATTTTTTAAAAAATATTTATTGTAGTATCAAAATTATTATAGAATTTAATTTTATAAATAAATATATTATTATATCTTTGAGTTGTTTTTTATAACTTTGCTTTTAAAATAATCGACAAATATGAAATATTACATAATAGCAGGCGAGGCTTCGGGCGATTTACACGGCTCAAACTTAATGCGTGGATTAAAACAAATTGATGCTAATGCGGAATTTCGTTTTTGGGGAGGCGATTTAATGAACTCGCAAGATGAAAATTTAGTGCGCCATTATAAAGATACTGCAATTATCGGATTTTGGGAAGTGGTGAAAAAACTTCGTACAATATTCCGAAATTTGAAATTTTGCAAACAGGATATTTTGGATTATAATCCAGATGTCGTTGTTTTGATTGATTATCCGGGCTTTAATTTTCGTATTGCCGAATTTGCCAAAAACAAAGGATTTCGCATATTTTATTACATAGCGCCAAAAGTCTGGGCGTGGAAAGAGTCGAGAGTGAAAAAAATTCAAAAATTTGTAGATAAACTTTTTGTGATTTTTCCATTCGAAATTGACTATTTCAAACGCTGGAATATTGATGCATGTTATGAAGGAAATCCTTTAATTGATTTAATTAATGAACATTTGGCAAATAAAAAATCATTCAACGAATTTATTTCACATAATGATTTGCCCGATAAACCAATTATAGCAGTGCTTGCCGGAAGCCGAAAGCAAGAAATTGATTACATATTGCCGCGAGTAAAAAAATTGGTAAATGATTTTCCCGAATATCAATTTGTGCTTGCAGCAGCGCCATCGATAGACAAAAATACTTATAAAAAATATTTACATAGTTATGAAATGTCGATTGTGTTTAATCAAACTTATGAAACGCTTATGCATTGTTCGGTTGCGATTGTGGCATCAGGCACGGCAACTCTCGAAGCAGCCTTGCTCGGAGCGCGTCAGGTCGTATGTTACGGAGGAAGCGAAATTTCATATCAAATAGGAAAACTACTGATAAAAGTAAAATATATCTCGCTGGTGAATTTAATAATGAACAAACCTGTTGTAAAAGAATTGATACAGCACGATATGACTGTTGAAAAAATGAAAGCCGAATTAGACGGTTTACTGTTTGATGTGGTGCGGCGCAAACAAATTGTCGATGATTATTCCGAATTAGCCGAAATGCTTGGCGAACAGGGAGCATCATATCGCATCGCAAAAGCAATGACAGATGAAATTAATAAACTAAAAAATAAAAATTAGAATGTTTCCTATACTTAAAAAAGAAATAATATTGTTTTTTTCATCGCTCACAGGATACATAAGCGTTGTGATTTTTCTTTTTCTCACAGCGTGGTTTATGTGGATTTCACATGGCGAACTTAATATCATCGACAGCGGATATGCCAACATCGATACTTTGTTTATAATTGCGCCATGGATTTTTTTGTTTCTTGTTCCGGCAACAACAATGCGCAGTTTTGCCGAAGAAAAAAAGATGGGAACAATAGAAATTTTGTTCACAAAACCAATCAGCGAACTAAATCTGATTATAGCAAAATTTTTGGCTGCCGTTGTACTTGTATTTTTGTCGCTGTTGCCATGTTTGTTGTATTTTATAACTGTTTATCAACTTGGTAATCCTGTCGGCAATATTGATGTCGGCGGCGCTTGGGGTTCATTTATAGGATTGTTTTTTTTGGCATCGTGTTATGCGTCAATCGGCATTTTTGCATCGGCGCAAAGCGATAATCAGATTTTTGCTTTTATACTTTCGGCAGTGATTTGTTTTTTTATGTACACAGGAATAGCCGAACTTTCGAGCATCAAAATATTTTCATTTGCCGATAGTCTTTTGCTGTCGCTGAGCATAAACGAACATTATCAGTCAATAAGTCGCGGAGTTGTAGATTCGCGCGATATTCTTTATTTTATAAGCGTTATAGCGATTTTCATTTTGCTTACGCGTCTGAAATTACAATCACGAAAATGGTAAAATACTTGTAATAACATGCAATTAAGACAAAAAAACATAATACACACGCTACTGATAATTGTGATAATATTATTGATAAATATCATTTTATCATCATCTTTTTTCAGAATTGATTTGACATCCGACAAGCGATACACCATAAACGAAGTCAGTAAAAAAACCATGCAACAACTTGACGATTTTGTTTCCGTTCGCATATATATGGATGGCGAAATGCCTGTTGAATTTAAAAAATTACGCCGCTCAATAAAAGAAACTCTTGACGAATTACAGGTTTACGCACAGCAGAAATTGCAGTATGATTTTGTAAATCCAATGTCGGGAAGCGAAAACGAGCGAAAAGCAATTTTCGCCGAATTGCTTGGCAAAGGCATCGAGCCATTTCCCGTTCAAATAACTGACGATGAAGGCGGAGCAACTCAACGCATTATATTTCCATCAGCGTTGATTTTTTATAATGGTAAAGAAAAAGCGGTAAATTTTTTGAAATACAACAGCGAACTGACTCCTGATGAAAATATAAATTCGGCTTATCAAAATATCGAATTTGAACTCATTTCTACAATAAAATTATTGAGCCGAAAAGATTCTACAAGTATTGCATTTATAGAAGGACACGGCGAACTTGATTTTTGGCAAACAGGCGATTTGGAAAATGAATTTTCAAAATTTTATAAATATAAAATAAATCACGTTACACTTAACGGAGATGTCGGTATTCTGGACGAATACAAAGCAGTGATTGTTGCAAAACCGCGCACTTCATGGAGCGAAGACGACAAATTAGTGATTGACCAATATATAATGAACGGCGGAAATGTGGCATGGTTTATTGACGAAGTTGAAGTACACGAAGACAGTCTTGCAAACGGAGAACTTACTTATGCCGTACAAAACATGCATAATCTTGATGATTTATTGTTTCGTTACGGAGCGCGTATAAATGCCGATTTGGTTCAGGATTTGCAATGCGCCTATATTCCTGTAAACATTGCCGTTGTCGGCTCTCAACCTAATTTTCAACCTGCGCCGTGGCTTTATCATCCTTTGCTTTTTGCAAACTACGATAATGTAATTACCAAAGGCGTAAATTTAGTAAAATCGCAATACGCAAGTACATTGGATTTTGTCGGGTCGTCAAAATCAAATGTTCAAAAAACGCCGCTTTTGCAAACATCCGACAGAGTGAAAATCACAAAAACGCCTGCTATTATTTCGCTTTCGCAAGTAAACGATAAAATTACGGAAATAGATTTTAATCAATCGTTCAAAACAATAGCCGCAGTTTTTGAAGGAAATTTTGAATCGGGATTTAAAAATCGAATACTGAATAAATACAATAACGGCAAACCTTTTGATTTTATTCCTGAAGGGAAAAAAGCCAAAATGTTTATTGCTTCCGATGGAGATATTATTCGCAATGATGTTATGAGGCGGGCAAGCGGCACAACTATTCTGCCGCTCGGATACGACAGATATTTAAATAGAACTTTCGGCAATAAAGATTTTGTGAAAAACGTAATTCTTTACCTCACCGCTGACAGCGGACTTCTGGAAATACGCTCGCACGAAATATCGCTGCGCCTGCTTGACAAAAAAATGATTGTTATAAACCGAAGCCGTATAATATTGATAAATACATTATTTCCACCGATTATTATTATATTGTTCGGAATTATTTTCACTATTGTGCGCAAACGAATAAATACCCGAAAAATTAAAAAATAAAAATATTTTATGATAAAATGCTGTATTTTTGATTTGGACGGAACACTTGTCGATTCATTGTACGACCTTGCAAATGCTGCAAACATGGCGCTTGCTTCGCTCGGATTGCCTGTTCATAATATCGAAAAATACAGGCAATTTGTAGGCAACGGAGTTGCAAAACTCATAGAGCGCGTGCTGCCCGATGATTATTGTACAGACAACTGTAAACAAAAAATGTTGAACGCTTTCACCGAAAATTATAATCGCTGCTGTCTTGATTTTACGAAACCTTACAACGGTATTAACGAAACTTTGGCAGAACTTAAAAAACGAAATATAATACTTGCCGTTGTAAGCAATAAGCCCGACTATTTGGTAAAAAAAATCATTAATAGTTTATTCCCTGACACGTTCTACGATGTTTTCGGGAATATAGACGGCATAGCCGTAAAACCCTCGCCGGATTTGTGTTTTCGGGTTATAAAAAATCATAATATCGAAACTTGCGATTGTGCTTTTATCGGCGATTCAAACGTTGATATTCTCACAGCAATAAATGCAAACATGCTGCCGATAGGCGTTACGTGGGGATTTCGCAACCGAAACGAACTTGAAGCAGCCGGAGCAAAGAATATAATAAGCAAACCTGACGAATTATTGAAAATATTGAAAAGCAAAGATATATAAAACCAATATATTTTATTTTTGAAGAAAATATAAAAAAAATGCACAAAAATTTTGCAGAATAAAAAAAGATGCATACTTTTGCACTCCCATTTGTTAAGGAATTATTAAAAACATGGGAGCATAGCTCAGCTGGTTCAGAGCACCTGCCTTACAAGCAGGGGGTCCTTGGTTCGAATCCATGTGCTCCCACAAAAAAAACAGATAAAGCATTTTTATCTGTTTTTTATTTTATCAGTCATTAAATCGGCTCACCAGTAAAACCCTGTGTCAAAAAAATATTACCTTTGCGGTAAAAAATGGAAAAAGATAATTTATTGCAGTCATTAACAAAATATGTATTGCCCTCCGAGATCGTAGAATATTTTGAGTTAGTAGAAATAAAAGAAACCGGCGACACCTTTGATCTGTATTTAGACGAATCGAATATTGTCCCTGCCGAGTACGAAACCTTCAATTTGTCCTCCAATGGATTCTACGAAGAATCCGCGATAAAAGATTTTCCCTTACGTGACAAGAAAGTCATCCTTCATGTTCGCCGAAGACGTTGGATTGACAGCAAGGGTAAAAGCTATTCCCGGAACTGGGAACTAACGGCAGCAGGGACACGCTATTCAAAAGAATTTGCGTTTTTTTTAAAAGAGGCATTTGGATACTTACCC
>JAISPX010000162.1 GCA_031274595.1 Prevotellaceae bacterium
TACAGACAAACGCCCCAACGAGAGAATATATATAACTCATAATCTTTGCCAAAAATATCATTTATTCCATCCTGATTGTACGGAGTAAAAGCATTTTGTAATTTATTAGTTATAATTTGCTGATTGCATGATGTCAATACCTCCAAATTCAATACAACAATACTGTCGCATCCTAAATTAGTTGACATGCTGGCAGTATAAACTCCTGTCGTTGTATATGAATTGCCATTGAATGAATAACTTTCGCCTATGCATATAGTATCGTAAATATTTGTGTTATATGTAGGATTTATTGTTACTGATACTTCCGTACGTATTGCGCTTTCGCAGAGTGTTGTATTGTTTTTTGCTGCGGCATAAGCCGTTGATGTTCCCACTGTGTTACGACTTGGAGCAACCGTTAATGTTCCTTCGCTTGGCAATGTGTACCAAACAATACTTTCGTCAGTTCCTGCCGTTGCATCTGCTGCATGTGTATTTCCATCATAACATACTGTTATGTTGTTTGCAGCAGGCGCATTTGGCAATGGATTTACTGTTACTGTTGCCGAGTTACGCTGGCTTTCTATTCCTGAAACTGTTTGCGACACATAATAAATAGTTGTATTTACAGGAGATACGGTATAACTGTCTCCTGTATGCAACAATGTTCCACCTATTGAACTATCATACCATTTGAATATTGCTCCTGTAATTCCGATTGCTTTTAATGTTGCCGAATCGCCTAAACATATTGTTGTATCTGCCGGCGAAACAGTTACTTCACATCGTATAACTGTTATTGTATAAGACTTTGTTGAATTAGTTGGATAATCAGGCGCTCTTACTGTAACAGTTATTGTATTTAAACCGCAATCCAAAGTATGCTGTCCTGTTCCCTGAGTAATGATTGCGTCTGGATGCGTAGGCGCTGCATATACATTAATACTTGAAACGCTGAATGGCACATTTACCGTATAATTTGTAGTATCTGTATTGAATACAGGCGAAAGAGTTCCGCTGCTAACGCTTAAGCATTTTAATCCCGGATTAAAGTAATCGGAATATCTCGAAACAGGATGTTTCGTTTGTCTCAATGTCAAAGCATTATTTGCAAAAGTAGCATCGCCAATATTAACTCCATTATGAGTTATATCAGGGTCAGAGAAGAAAGCAATTCGCGGGGCATTATTTCCATCCGCGAAATAAGTGCCAGATTCGTAAGTCATAACAGTAGAATACCAAGCGGAACTTGCATTTTGTCCACGATAACCAGAAGAATAAGTATGCAATCCGGGACCTGCTTGTGTTGTCTGTTGCCAATGATGACCACATCCCATATTATGACCCATTTCATGTACCATTGTGTATGTCCACGACGTTTGCTGTACTCTCGACAGTCCAAAACCATAATAGGGAGATCCGTTTGGGTTATTTAGCAGCCAAGCCACACCGCCTGTAAAGTCTACTTCCGGAATAAACATCACCAAGTCTGCATTGTATTGTTTACGAAGGTCATGCACTTCGTCCATATTACCATCATTTTCATTTGTTAAATTATATAAATCCTGATTAGAATTGACTTCTGTATATGTTGTTTCGTATTTATATGCCAAGTTGAAAGTAATGTTTGTTAAAGAATTTACCATAGTCAGATTGGCTTTTTGAAAAGCCTGATCAATAACGTTGTCTATACTTGTATAATGAGTATTTGCATATTGTTTTGCGTTAGTTGTATATACAATTAAAACATTTACTGTTACAGGGTCGGTTATAGCATCAGGTGGAAACGTGCAATCGGCAGCATCCTCTAAAATGTTTTCCGAATAAGTATGTACGTCATGTTCAGATGCTAAATCGTTATGTTCGGGAAGGTCAATATCATCGCATCCCAATTCATTTTTTTTCATTTCTGACATTTTAGTTTGCGACAAATAAGATTTTCCATCTTTTGTTGCTACAAAAAACTGTTCATCGTATTGCGGAAGGTCGGCTGATATGCTTATTCCGTGTTCGGAAATCGAAATAAAACAGTATCCAAATTCTGTATTGAGTATTTTTGCAGTTATCCCCATTACTCCATCATAACTGACAGTTACTTTTTCAACAACAGCTTCATATTTTTTGTTGTCAAAAAAGTGTAATAACAAAATATCTCCTTCGTTTTTCGGAGTAAAGTTTTTTAATTGCTGATTGTATTCAAACGGACGAAATCTTTCAATCTCGCTTGAAAATAAATTAGATAAAGAAGATTGATTTTCCTGCTTTATAAGATTTTGAAGATTGCTTTCATTATTAATATTAAAAATTCGCTGATTTTGTGCATTCAAAAATCCTGTTGCAGCAATAGTACAAATAATAATTGAGAACAATTTTGCTTTAAAATAATGCGACTTGCATTTAACGATATTTCCCATAAACGTTACGTTTTTGTTTGTTATTAATTTGAAATTATAGAAGTAATTTTTTATATCTTACTATAATAATTAAGATATTCTTTTTATAAATTTTAGCAAAAGTAACAAAAACTTTATATCTGCGTTAATTAAACACAAAATATTCGCCTTGCTTATTTCATAAGTATAACGTTTTGTTATTATTATAATGAATATTTGTTTTCATAAAGTGTTAAAAATAGTTTGTTAATGGTGGCTTAACAGTATTGTATAGACACTCTATACAATACTGTATTGACATCCTATACAACACTGTATAGACACTCTATACAACACTGTATTGACATCCTATACAACACTGAGGCGGTATTAAACCATGTTAGGCTTATGATTCTCATTGCAATGACGCAAACAAACAAATCCAACGAATCAACAAATCCAACATTCTTCATGCAAAATAAAACAACGGCTTCAATTTATACAATCGAAACCGTTGCGCTGGTATTTCAAATTAAAATTCTACAGTCCCAATTTTCTTTTTATGATTTCGGGAATAGAGTTTTTATTTATCAGAATGTTCATGGTTTTGTAGCGGACATAATTTTCGGAAACATAGAAAAATCCTGAATATTCGCTGTTATCAGTTCCCCACGAGTTTTTTACTTTGTAAAATTTTGCGCCGTTTTGATCTTTGGCAACGCCTACGATGTGCATACCGTGATCGTCGGTGGTTTCGTAGTTGTCAAATGCTTCCTGACGCATTTCCTGAGTGATTTTGAGTTCGGTAACAGGTTTGTCGAATTTCAGAATTTCGGTTTCGAGTTCTGTTTTGCTCAAACCTTCCCAACGTTCGCGGTCTGTTCCTTGAAGATTGTTCAGTTCCATATCCGGCATAACGGCAATTCCTTTGCGATGTTGAAAGCCTTTTTCGCTGACATCTGCTCCCCATGCAATGGTATATCCTTTTTCAATACTGTTGTCAATTATTTCTATCAGTTCATCTATTGTAACGTTGTAGTTCAGTCCCCAGATATAATTGTCGGGAACTTCGATAACAAAAGGTCTGTAAAAAGGATGATGAGTAAAAGATGTTATTCCCACGTAATCGTCCATATTCAAGCCAAGCGATTGTGCAAACGATTTTGGCGTATATGAAATGCCTTTGTATGTAAACGTTTCGGGATAATTTCCGTAATAGGCATCAATAATTCCGTTGAAACCTTTTTTCCATGATTTTGTAAGTTTCTTTCCCTTTATTACCGCATCAATATATGCTCTGGTTACGCGGTCGAGTTCGCTGTGGTCGTGTATTGTTCCGCCATAGTTTATTCCGCTGTACGCTTCTTCGGGAACAATTCCCGCATTGCGAAATGTTTCCACAACATCTTCAAATGAGCCGCCGCCTGCAAACTCTATTGTTCCGTGCAGACGAACATATTTGTCGGCTTTTTTCTCATAATTATCGCGCGAAACAAACATTTCGGACAGGTCGTATTCGCCTTTGCCCAAACGCAATAATTCGGATTCAAAAAACGACAGACCCGAAAAACTCCAGCAAGTGCCGCTGCGACTTTGATTTTTTACAGGCGTGTATTTTAATTTACTGCTGTCCGCTAAAAGATAAAAACAAACAAATCACCTATCTGAAACGCCTATACAAAGGTGAATCAGACTTATAATTAAAAAAGTAAGCCCCCCTGTTAAAAATTGAATGCTAATTGGACAGCATTTGGCGGCGAAGAATCGCTATGAAAAGATATCAAATTCCATGTTTTATCAGGATTTTCCATAAAATCGATAAAATCGATATAATACATTAGCATTAAACGTATCATAGTAACAATTTGCGAGAAAGAGCAATGTCGTTTTATTTTGTGAGATATAATGGTACAAAGCAAATTAGCGAT
>JAISPX010000040.1 GCA_031274595.1 Prevotellaceae bacterium
TTTATGGAAAATCCTGATAAAACTTGGAATTTGATATCTTTCCATAGCGATTCTTCGCCACCAAATGCTGTCCAATTAGCATTCAATTTTTAATAGGGGGCTTACTTTTTTAATTATAAGTCTGATTTGCCTTTGTATAGGCGTTTCAGATAGGTGATTTGTTTGTTTTTATCTTTTAGCGGACAGCAATAAAAATTTATAAAATTCCAATATGCGTAAAATAAGATGATTATATCTCATGTAATTGCTACAAAAATAGGTTTTGCAAGAGTCTCTGAAATTAACTTTTTTTCATCCTACTTTTTGATTATTATGCCGAAACCCACAAAAAAAGCACAAGAATAAAACCTGTGCTTTCTTTAGTAAAACTAACAATATTCTGTTTTACCATGCAAACAACGGGAAATCGTTCATCGTTTTGTTTACTTGTGCACGAACATCGGCTATAATTTTTTCATTTTCGGGCGAAGATAGCACGCGGTCGATAAAATCAACAATGACTGAAATATGTTCTTCTTTCAACCCTCGCGTTGTGATAGCTGGAGTTCCAACCCGTAAACCCGAAGTTTGAAATGCAGTGCGGCTATCAAAAGGAACCATGTTTTTGTTAACGGTAATGTCTGCCGATACCAAAGCCTTTTCGGCAACTTTTCCGGTAAGTTCGGGAAACTTTGTTCGCAAATCTATCAACATCGAATGATTATCCGTTCCGCCCGAAATTATATTGTATCCTTTATCTATAAAGGCTTTTGCCATAACGGCTGCATTTTTCTTTACCTGCGTCTGATACACTTTATATTCAGGTAACAGAGCCTCGCCGAAAGATACGGCTTTTGCTGCAATCACATGTTCGAGAGGGCCGCCTTGTATTCCTGGAAATACGGCAGAGTTTAACAGTTGCGACATCATTTTGGTTGCGCCCTTAGGCGTTTTCAATCCCCATGGATTTTCAAAATCTTTTCCCATAAGAATAACTCCGCCGCGAGGTCCTCGCAATGTTTTATGTGTTGTGGATGTTACTATGTGAGCGTATTTTAACGGGTTTTCGAGCAATCCTGCCGCAATCAATCCTGCCGGATGCGCCATATCAATCATAAAAACAGCATTTATTTCATTGGCAATTTCGCGCATGCGTTTATAATCCCATTCGCGCGAGTAAGCAGATGCGCCGCCGACAATCATTTTTGGTTTGTGTTCAAGAGCAAGGCGTTCCATCATATCATAATCAACGCGACCTGTTTCGGGCGAAACGCCGTAAGCCACAGCATTGTACCATAATCCAGACATGTTTACAGGCGAGCCGTGCGAAAGATGTCCTCCGTGCGAAAGGTCTAATCCGAGAAACGTATCGCCGGGCTTAAGCGCTGTCATAAACACAGCCATGTTTGCCTGTGCGCCGGAATGTGGCTGGACGTTGGCATATTCGGCATCAAAAATTTTGCATAATCTGTCTATTGCAAGTTGTTCTGTTTGGTCAACAACCTCGCAACCGCCGTAATATCTTGCGTTTGGATAACCTTCGGCGTATTTGTTTGTGAGTACCGAACCCATAGCTTCAAGCACTTGCTCACTCACAAAATTCTCGGAAGCAATTAGTTCTATACCATGCGTTTGACGAGCCTTTTCTTTTGCAATCAAGTCAAAAATCTGTATATCTCTTTTCATTTCTTTTAATTTTTATAAAAAATTTTATTTTTTTTGCAAAGGTATTAAAAAAGTAGAACATTGTCATCAAAATAATATTACAAATTCAAAATTATGATTTTTGGTTATGAAATTTATAAAAAATCGCCTCGTGGCAAAATGTAATTGTCTCGAGACAATTTGTCGATATTTCGCATTATTTTTATCTGTTGCCGACAATTATTTATGTTTTTTTTCTTTGTATTTGCGGTATCTTTCTTTTGCTTTTTTTATATTTTCGGAAGTAAATTCGGTATTTCCTATTTTAGGCATTAATGCAAGAATCTGATTTGCGCGTTTGTTGATATATGTTGAAGGTTTTGCGGGATTTCGTTTTCGCGGATTGGGATAGCAAGCCGTAATTAATGCCGATTGCCATTTGCTTAGGTTTTTTGCCGAAGTATGAAAATATGTTTGCGCTGCGGCTTCCGTGCCGTAAATTCCATCGCCCATTTCTATAACGTTGAGATACACTTCCATTATACGTTCTTTAGTCCACAGATTTTCTATCAAAAAAGTAAAATAAACTTCCAAACCTTTTCGCAGCCACGAACGTCCTTGCCAAAGAAAAACGTTCTTTGCCGTTTGCTGCGATATTGTGCTTGCTCCGCGTTGGCGCTTTCGTTTTCCCTGTTTGTATTCGGTTATTGCATCTTCAATCGCTATAAAATCAAATCCGCTGTGTCCAAGAAAATTATTATCTTCCGAAGCAATTGCCGCCGCAATCATATTCGGCGAAATATCTTCTATGTTTTTCCATGTTTTGTTTATGGATGCTCCGCCTATCGCCCTTGACAGCATCAACGGCGTAACGGGCGGATTTATCCATCTGTAAGCCAATGTCAGTAATATCGAAAATAGAATCAATATCAGGATTATTTTTCCTGTTATGATTAAAATTCTCCTTATTATATGCAATATTGACGGCAAAATAATTTACTAATTTACAATCTTATGATTTCAACAATTCTGCAAAATATTTGTAAAACAGCGGTACGGTTTCAATTCCTTTGAGAAAGTTGAACACAGGAAAATTTTCGTTGGGCGAATGAATTGCATCGCTTGACAGTCCAAATCCCATCATGATTGATTTTATTCCAAGAATTTCCTCGAATGTTGAAATAATTGGAATACTTCCTCCGCTGCGGACAGGTATAGGTTTTTTGCCGTAAACATCTTGCAGCGCCTTGCTTGCGGCTTTATATGCAGGCGAATCGGTTGGCGAGATGTAGCCTTGCCCTCCGTGAAGATTTGTAACTTTCACTTTTACGCATTTCGGCGCTATGCTTTTGAAATGTTTTTCAAACAATTCTGCAATTTTTTGATGTTTTTGATTAGGAACCAAACGCATCGATATTTTTGCATGCGCTGTTGATGGTATCACGGTTTTAGCGCCTTCGCCGGTATATCCGCCCCAAATTCCGCAAACATCCAGCGATGGACGAATTCCTGTGCGCTCGATGGTTGTGTAGCCTTCTTCGCCGCAAATATCGACAATATCAAGCGCTTGCTTGTATTGTTTCAGATTGAAAGGAGATTTGTTCAGTTCTTTGCGCTCGCTGTCGGTAAGTTTAATCACATCTTTATAAAATTCTTTAATTTTCACTCTCCCTTTTGAATCGGTAAGCGAGGCTATCATTTTTGAAAGAACATTAATCGGATTTGCAACTGCGCCGCCATACAATCCCGAATGTAAGTCGCGGTTTGCGCTTTTCACTTCAACTTCGAGATACGCCAACCCCCGAAGTCCGCACGTTATCGATGGAATATCTTTGTCAATCATCGATGTGTCGGAAAGAAGAATTACATCGGCTTGCAACAGTTTTTTGTTTTTGGCGCACCATTTTGTAAGGCTTTGCGAGCCTATTTCTTCTTCGCCTTCAATCATAAATTTCACGTTACACGGCAGAGTGTTTGTTTTCACCATCAGTTCAAATGCTTTGGCATGAATAAATGACTGACCTTTGTCGTCATCAGCGCCTCGCGCATATATTTTTCCATCGCGAATTTCGGGTTCAAACGGTTGCGATTTCCACTCGTCAATCGGGTCAACAGGCATCACGTCGTAATGTCCGTAAACTAATACTGTCGGTAATTTTTTGTCAATAATTTTTTCGCCGTAAACAACAGGATTTCCGTCTGTAGCCATAATTTCCGCTTTATCGGCGCCTGCGGCAATAAGATTTTTTTGCCAGCATTTTGCGCATTTAAGCATGTCGTCTTTATGTTCGGACAATGAACTGATTGATGGAATACGAATCATCTCAAACAATTCATCAATGAATCGTTTTTCATTTTGTTTGATATACGCTTGAATATTTTTCATCGTTTATATTTGTTTTTAATTTATAATATTTGAAAGTTTATGTAAAGATATATAATTTTTTAGTTATTGTAATGCTCATACCTTAAAAAACTTTTATATTTCCGTTTGGGCAAGTTTCTATCTTGCTTTTTTAATATTTTTGGAGATTTACCGCTACCGCTACTAAGAAATGGTTAATGATATAATGGTTAATACATCATTGCGACGAGCGAAGCGAAGAAGCAATTACTGAAAAAACAATTATCACTTTACCAGCGTAACGCTTCCGCGATATATCCTATTATCTAAAAATATAACATAATAATAAACGCCGGGCTCGACCTGCTTATTTGTCAATCTGTAAACGCCATTCCAGCCGTTATCGCCTTCGTACATCAGTTGCCCGTTTCTGTTAAAGACTTTGATTTTGT
This sequence comes from Prevotellaceae bacterium, assembly GCA_031274595.1. Taxonomy (GTDB): domain Bacteria; phylum Bacteroidota; class Bacteroidia; order Bacteroidales; family UBA932; genus JAIRKV01. The sequence continues at coordinate 4,420 of JAISPX010000040.1, forward strand.
AACCTTCGGCAAATATATCGTTTAATCCATCATTATTGTATGGCGTAATTGCATTGGGAAAATCGGCGAGAATTTCAAGCGTTGCGTTGATATATTCGATTGTGTAATTTTCGGCATAAGCAGAAAAAGCGCTGATAAGATATTTTCCCGGAGCAGAATTCATTGTTACCGCACAAAAAACTACAGGTCGCTGAATAAGCACGGTATCTGTTTCGCCGTAAACAAAACCTTTGTAAATAGGCAAAAATTCGGGAATAGCGTCAGCCTGTTTTATAATTTTATCTTCAAAACTTATTTTTAACAGCGCAGGATTTATTGTAACCGTGAATATTTTTGACTCAGCCGTGATAATGTCGGCATTACCGTTTTGTGTTGCTTCTATTGTTGTTGTCCCCGCACGTTGTATTGTTGCCCAATAATATCCGTTGCCGATTTCTTCAAGATTCACGGATGTTCCGTCTATAACATTTAAGGTAACGGGCAGGTAACTTGTGCTTATTGCCATTACTATAAACGAACTGTCGCCATAAGTATGTTCATAATTTTTTACAATTATAGAATTTGCTCTTGCGGGTTTTATTTGTATTTTTGATGTGATTGATAAAATATTTCCGCATAAATCGGATGCCATAAACGATACTGTTGCTGTTTTCTCGATATGGCAATCGGGAGTCGGGTCAAAATTCAAAGATGCATAATTATTGGAATATATAACATCATTGCCGCTGCAAATATCCATAGCCGAAAATCCTCCGTTTATGGACAACCATTCCGTAATTTTTTCGGAAATACTGTCATCATCGCATCTGAACACCAAATCGGAAGGATAAGTTTCAAAATAAGGTTTTTGTGTATCGTTAATTGTAATTGTTGCATCTCGCGTTGTGAAATTACCTTTTGCATCGGTTACCGTGAATGTTACTGTTTGACTTTTAATACTTGCACAATTAACATCTTGAGTAAAATTGTTTTCGTCAAAATTGTTTGTCCACACAATTTCGGGGCTGCAATCTCGCGCCTCCCCTCCCCCATTTGCGGCTAACCATTCGGCAATTTCAGAAACATTCCCGCCGCCATCGCATTCCAAACTCAAACTGCTTGGCGTTTTTGTAATTTCAGGAACAATGGTGTCCGATAAAATTATTTTTTGAGAATGTTGTTTTATGTTTCCCGATTCGTCTTTTACCGTCCATTCGCGTATTATCAGAGTATCGGTTATTGTATTATCGTTGTATGTTATTTCCGAAACGGCACAATTATCGTTTGCAGTTGCGTATCCTGTTTGTTGAGTTGATGCATCGTAATAGCAATCATTATTTTTATAAACGACGGTGTCGTTTGGCGGATTAAGCACAGGTTTAACAGTATCTCTTATTGATATTGTTTGAATTTTTACTGTTTGCTGGTTTGTAATGATATTTCTTCCTGTCCATTTTCGTTTTACGAAAGTTGTTCCCGAATTTACATATACGGAATCGCTATAAATGATTATTGTGTTTGTGTCGTTTAAACAGGCATTATACACAATTGTTGCTATTCCCGTATTAAGTATAGACGTATCAGCATAACAGACTGCGTCTGCATACAAAACAACATCGGGGGGCATTGTCAACACAGGATTTGACGGCGCTATACGTACAGGAAGATATGGCTGTTCGAGATAACATGCGGTATCGGTTTCAAACCACGCGATTATTTTCGGCGACAGCGAATCAAACGGCGCATCATTGAAAAAATAAGCATATTCTGATAATGCCGAAAAAGGCGGATTTATGTAAAAAGTATCGTTGAGCAAGGCAGTATTTACTATGCAAAGACGGCTTGTGTCTGGGGCATTGGTAAAATCAATAACGCCTGATACATTGTAATAATCGCTGCACGAATCGGTAGCGATGTTTGTTGATATTGACAGCAGGGAACATTCATACACAATATCGCAACTTAATTTGCCTGCGCCGGGTTGCCCTGCATTGGTCATAATAATATCTACGTCCGATAAAATATTTCGAAAGTTTGTAATAACCATCATATAATATTTTCCTGCCACAGCGTCCCATATTGTCATATTTTCGATTCCATCCGGAAGATAACTGCAAGCAACAGGAGACTGATAGTAAAAATAATTAGCGCAGGCTTCGGTGGGAGAATCAAAAGGTCCCCAAATAGCAATATCTATATCGTGATTGTCGCTGCTTTGAACTCTTATATCTACACGTCCCGCAGCATCAACCCGCATACAAAACCATGCAGGACGCGGTCGAATTGAAAGACATCCGTAATTATAGCCCGCTTGCGCTCCACAAACAGAACAAACATTGCTACTTCCTTCCGGATGGTTTTTACAGAAAGTTGTTTCAAACTTCATAACTCCATCTCCGCAAAAAGGCACAAATTTATTGCAGGTATTGTTTGAATTCGGGTCGCTCGGGTCAACATATAAAATTGGAGGTATTTCATAATCTTTATAAATGTTATCATCATGCACGCATTTTTCATAACCCTGCTCATCGCATTTAGGGCAAGCGTTTTCATGATGTTGATGATTCTTGTGCGCATTGTCATCGGTTTGCGCCAATAAGCCAATTTGAACAAAAAGCATGAACGCGGCAAACAGGCAAAATATTCTGTTTATGTGTGATTTTTTATATATAGTATTAAATATTTTCATACAAACGCCATTTAATTGGAGTCATAAAATTATAAAAAAATTATTAATTGTTAATATAATCCGCCTTAAATTGAACATTTTTTTGCAAAATAAAATTTAAATATCTCAAAATTCAGCAATTAGATTTTACATTAAAAAACATGTTTGTTAAAATATTTTGTTGTTTTTGCATGAATGTGTCATGTCCTGCTATAGGTTGACAGCAAAAAAAGAGTAATAACTTGTCAACTTTTTTCAGGACGGGACACATTTTTTACTCACATAAATTGATTTTTATAAGTTTGGATAAAATATTATTAAATTTTTGATTGATTTCAAATAAATAATTAAATTTGCAACACAAAATATAGTGAAACACATAAACGGGGTTACCGAAAACCGATAACAGAGTAGGAAAATTAAACCTTTTAGAATTATGGAAACAAATTTACATTCCAACGCCATTCCGCCCGAAGTGGTGGAAGCGCTAAAACAAAAAACACGCGAGATAAGCGACCTTCTGGCGCCTTATGCAACGCCGCTAACTGCGCAGGAGCGCAGAGAATTGCCCATAATGGGCGATAAAACGGTGAGTTTTGTCGAAAAAGCCTTTGAATTTGCGCAGGCAAACGCCGACCTGTGTCCCAATTTTCTGGATATTCCGACATTCCGCATCGACATGGACGACGCCACAGGATTGCGTGTAGTGCGCAACAACGTGCGTCAGGCTTTCGAGGTAGTTGACGACATTGTGTTGCTCGCCGGCAGCGAAGCCTATCAGTCGGCGCTTACGTTTTACAATTACATTAAACTGCTTGTTGCGCAGGACGTTCCACGCGCTAAAACTATTTATGAAGAACTGAAACAGCGTTTCCCGGGCAGAAGCAAAGCTAAAAAAAACGACAATGCCGATAACACGTAACAGTTTAATGCGTTGCAGAGTAACGAAATCGCTATCGCCGACAAGAAAAATCCTGTCGGCGATAGCGAATTTCATATTTATAATGCCGAATTTGATATATCGAAACAGCAAATTGCTGTAAAAAACATCGAAATTGCTATATTAAACAGGAAAATTGATGTATAATATAGAAAATTGCTGTTTCGGATAAGAAAAAATCACGTAAAAAACAGGAAAATTGATGTAGAAAACAGGAAAATTGAACTAATGAATAGAAAAATTCCTGTAAAAAATAGAAAAATCGAACTTCGCAACAGGAAATTTCTGTCGCAGACAGGAAAAATTAATGATTAATAGTAAATAAATTTATATGAAAACAATAAAACTTACAACAACAGTAACATTATTAGCAATAGTATTACTTGCTGCAACATGCAAAAAATATGACTTCGTTCACAGGCATATAACAATAATAAACAAGTCGCATGAGGACATTGCATATCAAGGCTTTGCCGAAAATATGCAAACATTTTTTCATTGTCAAGAGCCGGGAGTGCCTATTCCATCTGTAGTTTGGGCAGATTCAGTAGGATATTTTGAATCTCCTATAAGACCTCACCCAGGGTGGGAATATTTTTTAGATGAAGGACAAACCTTGAATATATTAATAGGCAATCTTGATCTTTTTAATCAATATAATTCAGAACCTTGTGATACCTTTCACAAATATGTTCCTGTTATACATTCTTATCATTTGACATTAGGAGATTTACAGCGAATGAATTGGACGGTAGTATATCCGCCAGAAGAGTAAAATGTAAATTAAACAATGAAACTCCGCCTCGTCATATTACTATCAATACTTGTGTTGGCTGCAAATACAGCGGCAGGCGCAGGTATTGCCGGCGGGCGCAAACGCCCCGCAACCTACTGTTATTAACATCTCGTCCCCTATGGGATTTCCTATTAACCATTATGTCATTAACCATTTATTAATAGCGATTACATTCTCCGTAGCCGCAGGCTGTTGCACACTACGCTGACGCTGCTCAGCGCCATGGCGGCGCCGGCAATCATCGGGTTCAGCAGGAAGCCGTTTACGGCATACAACGCGCCGGCGGCAATGGGTATGCCGATAAGGTTGTAGGCAAACGCCCAAAACAGGTTTTGGCGAATGACGCCGACCGTTTGTTTCGACAGTTTTATCGCTGCCGCAATTTTGCTCAGGTCGGACGACGCAATGGTCATCTTCGCCACGTCCATAGCCAGGTCGCTGCCTTTGCCCAT
>JAISPX010000011.1 GCA_031274595.1 Prevotellaceae bacterium
TTCCCTTCTTTATCTACAAAACTCTGTCTCCTTTTTTCCTAAAATCCCGCGTTTCGTTCTCAAAAGGGCTGCAAAGGTAATACCTTTTTCTTTCTTACCAAAACTTTTTTTGAAAAAAAATTTCTTTTTTTTCTAAATTGCAATATATCATTACAATAAAATTACAAAAATTTTGTTCAAAGTACTTCTATAAAGTAGTATTTTTATTTTTGTGGTGCATTTTTTAATGTTGCAACAAGAAATTTCCAAAATTTATCGACTGACTCTATATTTACTTTTTCATCGGGTGAATGTGGATGACGAATGGTTGGTCCAAATGATATCATATCCCATTTTGGATAAATACCGCCAAAAATACCACATTCCAAACCTGCATGTATCGCTTTAACTTCGGGCGTTTTTTTATAAAGTTTTTTGTATGTTTCCTGCATTACAACAAGTATCGGAGATTTCACATTTGGTTTCCATCCGCTGTATCCGCCTGTAAATTCGACTTTTGCTTTTGCCATGCGGAATACCGATTCCATTGATTCTGCCAAATCTATTTTTGCTGTATCGACAGAACTGCGCAATAAGCATTTTACCTGAATTTTTCCCGCATCGGATTTTACAATTGCGAGATTGTTGGATGTTTCGACCAAACCCTGCATGGCATCGCTCATACGGATAACTCCATTGGGGCAACCGTAAATGGCGTCAATCAATGCTATTTGTGTTTTTTTATCAATAATTTCTTTCGGCTTTGTCGCTTTTTCGATTAATATTTTCAAATCATTATCGACCGCAGAATACTCGGCTTTAAGGGTTTTCTGAAATTCATCTACAATTTTTTTAAGTTCGTTTTCTTTGCTTTTATCAATTGTTATTACTGCTATTGCTTCGCGTGGTATTGCATTACGCATATTTCCTCCATCAATGGATGCTAATCGCGCATCTATTTTATTGGTAAGTATTTTTAAAAGCCTGAAAATTACTTTATTTGCATTTGCCCGACCAAGAATTATATCTATTCCTGAATGTCCTCCTTTAAGTCCTGTTACATTTAATTGTACGGGAATAGAACCTTTGGGTACTTCTTCTTTTTTATATTTAAATGTGAATGTTCCATCCAATCCGCCTGCGCAACCGACATAAAGTTCGCCTTCGTCTTCCGAATCAAGATTTATCAATATTCCGCCTTTTAACGCTTTGGGGCTAAGATTGTTTGCGCCTGTCATTCCTGTTTCTTCATCGATTGTAATAAGCGCTTCGAGTGGTCCATGTGCAATGGTTTTAGATTCCAAAACAGCCATTGCCGCAGCAACTCCTATTCCGTTATCGGCTCCAAGTGTTGTTCCGTTTGCCGTAACCCATTCGCCATCGATATATGCTTCGATAGGGTCTTTTTCGAAATCATGTTTTTTATCATTATTTTTTTGCGGAACCATATCGATGTGCGCCTGAAGAATAATGCCTTTACATTTTTCCATTCCTGCTGTTGCTGGCTTTGATATTATTACGTTTCCGATTTCGTCCATAACGGATTTCAGTCCTAATTTTTTGCCAAACTGAAGTAAATACTCAGCTGCTTTTTTTTCCTTTTTTGAAGGACGAGGAATTTGCGTTAACGCATAAAAATTTTTCCAAACTTCGTTTGGTTTAAGTGTTTCTATTGAAACTTGCTTTTTTGTTACCATAATTTATTAGATTTTATTTTGATTTTAAAAAGTTATGTTATTTCATTTGTAAATCGGCGGGCATCGACAATATATTTCCAAGTTGATAAATAGGGAAACGGTCTTGTATCAATACGTTTGTGCCGTCAAGTAATGATACTTTTGAAATCAGCGGCACTCGATAATAAATCAATTCCACCTTGTTTTTTTTTGCATCTGCATCTGTCATTGCATCCTCATAAGATGTTGTTTCTTTTTCCAGCGTCAAAATTATGGGACGTCCGCTGACGTTGTTTGCAGGTATCAGTCCTTGTTTTTCCGAAAATCGAAATGCAATATACGATTGCCGTATTTGCGCTGCATCGGGAATTACATCGAAAAAATGAATTTCGTTTGTTTTTGTGGATTTTCCTATAAACAAAAGCATGTAATCGGCTTCCATTTTTCGTATTTCGGCAAGCACTGCGGTAAGTCCTTCGCCTGTAAAATCGCTTTCGCCAGTAACAATGTCAATGCGTTCTTTGCGTAATTTATTTATCAATTCTGCAACTTCGGCGGCTTTGGCTTCAATATTTTTTCCTGTTTTTTGCCAACGTTCTATTGGCACTTGAACAATGCCTGTGTCGGTTTTCACTGCGCCATAATAAACCGCTCGCTCGGATGTGTAATTTGAACCTGCTCCCGTGTCCAAAAATTTAGTTTGCCGCTCAGCGCTTGTTTCAAAGCGTGATGCCATATTTCTCTCGTATTTATGATCTCCGAAAAACAACAATCCTTCGGATGATAAATCCAAAAAATTTGCCCGCGCATTTTTCATTTTCCCAAAATTAATGGTGTACAATGTATTTGCATCTGCTTCTTTGAAAGGCAACATTTCTATTTTCCGAATAGAATAATTTTCGTGATTTCGAGTATCTACCTCAATACCCAAATATTTTTCGGCATATTGTGCATAAGGTCCTGCGACAAATGTTTCTTTTTCTACTTCGATTTTTATTTTTATTGATGTTCTTGGCAATGCATACACAACTGAATTTGCAACAATTTGAGCATCGTTTGAACTGTTCAATACTTGCGCTTTTGTTTGTATATTCACAAACAAAATGACCAATATTATAAGTATCTTTTTCATCTCATTGTGTTTTATGTTTCAACAAAGATATAAAAAATTAATTAACTAATAATTATTTTTCAACATAATTAAACATTATTGTGATGAATATGCTAATTCCAAGTGTTGAACAAGTATTATGATATTGCATTTTGTATATATATGAAACGTAGCCTGAGCGTCTGCTAAAAGTTTTTTCCAATTTGATATTTGAAGAAATTGTAGAAAACATTAAAAAATATTCGTTTTTTTTGTACTTATTAATTATTGTTATAACTTTGTATCTGCAAATGTAAAATATTGTTGAATATACAAACAATACGCGCATTTTAAGACATATATTAAAAAGCGTTTAACGCAAATTCTTGCTTTCGAAATCTCGACAATTTCAAAAGTATTTTACAAGAATCGCCGATAACGCTCGCAGTAATGCGGGCTTATTTCTTGTAAAATAAGGTAGTCGAGAACCTCGAAAGCGGATTTAAGTCCGCTTTTTTTATTGTTACAAATTAATATATGGAGTTCCGAGACCATTCCAAAAACGGGGCGATTCTGAAAAGCCAAACGAGTAGGGTAAACAAAAAACACATTAATGTTATGCTTAGAAAATGTGATTGGTGTGGAAAAGAGTATTATTACTACGCCAGCAGCTACGAAACATGGTATAAGACCTTTGCAAAACCTAATCGTTAGAAAAAACATCAAAAATATAATTGATTTTGATTTGCGGCTTAATAGACAAAAGGAATGGTAAAATCGTTGTAAGTGATTATAAAATAGTAACTTTGCATCAAAAATCAGAAATGGCAAAAAAAATGCTTTTATTGTGGTTCTGTTTCAATCATTA
>JAISPX010000013.1 GCA_031274595.1 Prevotellaceae bacterium
AATCAACGGAAATATTGTCCTAATGGTAGCGCTGTCAAAAAAACGGCGACGATGGTTTGACAACCTCTGGAACTACTCCGTGAGTATGCCATTTATCCCTAATGCGTAATTTGGGTTAATCAAAAAGGGCTGACTCTATATATGTTGAATCAGCCCTGTTTTTTTACTCTTTTTTTAATGTTTAGCGGACAGCAATAATTTTTTTTAATCAAGACTTTACAAAATGACTTTTATCTCGATGTAGTTAGAACTTATACCAAACCGCTACTAAGAAATGGTAATGATAAAATAGTAAATAAATAGCCCTGAAAGGGCGAGATATGCATAACCGTAGGTGGAGCGACAGCGCAACCTGCGGACAAAAACATGCCTCTGCCTGTCGTGCGGGATGCGGGTTGTCCCTTGAAATACCAACAATGCTCCGCACGAAAACAGCGGACTTGTTGTTTCCGGCGGTTGTGCTATGCTTCACCGCCGGTTAATAAAATCTCGCCTTTGCAAGGCGAAAACAAGCGGAACATAATATTAGTGCTCAAAAAAATATTATGCATACGTTGATGGCTGTTTAGTATTAGAACTTACAACGAGCAGGAGAATATATTGAAATTGTAAAATACAGAAGTACAACTTTGTTGTTAAAATGTAAACCACAGATAAGGCACAAGGTTTCAAAATAACTTTGTGCCTTTATCATTTTTGCATTACAAACACGAATACATATCGTTTCAGAGTTGTAATCCTTTACCGAACATTTCGGTATCTTTCGAAGTGTGGTAACAATTAATTACAAGGACTATATACTGTTTTACAACGAGGACACATATATCCTGTAAAATGCTGTTTCTTTTCGTACCATTGTCCTTTTCCACTACAAGAAGAACAGTCGCACTCTTTTTTCATAACATATCTGCCTCCTTTTCCGCTACAAGAACCGCAATGTCCGTATGCACAATATTTTCCATTATCAGTTGTATAACCATCTTTGCATCCTGTGCCTCGACAAGGTGAACATGCTTGCCATTTCTTACAGTTTCTAAGTCCAGAACCTCCACATGAGTTGCATGTTTTCAGTTCGTCTTCATAATAATAACCACCACCTAATTTGACATTACAACTTGGACAATAGCAATCACTACTTTCATTTTGTTCAATTACAGTGCCTTTGGAGTCATTTATACTTACCATACTTGTCAGAGTAATCAACGTGCTTGCAACAATAACTGTTGCGGCTAAAATAAACATGAATTTTTTCATTATAATTTGTGTCGGTTATATCCCATCGACTCATCGGTTTATTTTTATTTTTTTCCTTCTACTCGTGAGGCTTTTCGTAGGAAATAATCCGCCCGTTTTTAGGAGTTTCTGCTCTTCCTGCACTATTTTTGAGTGTTTTTGCTTTTCACTTAGCGTTTTTTTGGTAACAATCGCTATTCTGTTTCATATATTGTGGCGGTTTTCCCGTCGTCGAATTTTTCAAATTCATACAATAAAAAAAGCGTGATACTTAACTGTATCCCGCTATTAGTGGTATTTGCCGTAACCAAGACTGTGAAATAAGTTAAGTCCACGCTCGTTACGTGAACATTAAACTTATTCTTACAGTCTATTATCTAATCGGCAAATTTTCTAATAGCAAGAACAATACAAAAAACTCTATATATCTCTTGTTTTGTGCATATTAAATACGCTTTTCTTTTTTATATCATATCATTTTTTATTAAAAATCAAATACAAAATTATTAAAATTTTTATAAAAATACAATTTTATTTTTGTTTCAATCATTTTCACTCATTTATTTATTTTAGCCCAAGTATCTTTGAGAGTTGCCGTGCGATTAAACACGAGTTTACTGTCGGTTGAATCTTTATCTACACAGAAATATCCTAAACGTTCAAATTGCACTTTATCTCCAATTCTCAGTTTTTTCAGTTCAGGTTCTATATATGCGGTAATTTTTTTCAGAGAATCGGGATTCAAAAAATCCTTGTAATCTTTATCTTCGGGAATATTATCCATAAAAGGTTCGGTAAACAGGCGGTCGAATAAACGCACTTCGGCTTCAAAAGCGTGTTGCGCCGAAACCCAATGAATTGTGCCTTGCACTTTTCGTCCATCGGGCGAATTTCCCCCATGCGAAGCAGGGTCGTAAGTGCAGTGAATTTCTGTGATTTCGCCGTTTTCATCTTTCACAACATCCGTGCATTTTATAAAATATGCGTAACGCAAACGCACTTCTTTGCCCGGCGAAAGGCGAAAATATTTCTTCGGCGGATTTTCCATAAAATCATCTTTTTCTATATAAATTATCTTTGAAAAAGGCACATCATGCGTTCCTGCATTTTCGTCTTCGGGATTATTTATCGCTTTCAGATTTTCAACTTCATTATCGGGATAATTTGTTATGATAACTTTTAGCGGATTCAGCACAGCCATACAACGATTTGCACGTTTATTCAAGTCTTCGCGCAAACACCATTCGAGCAAAGACAAATCAATAACATTATCACGTTTTGCCACGCCGACCTTTTCGGCAAACATGCGGATACTTTCGGGAGTATAGCCGCGCCGCCGAATTCCGCAAATTGTCGGCATTCGCGGGTCGTCCCAGCCCGAAACGTAATTGTTTTTAACCAATTCGAGCAATTTTCGTTTGCTCATTATCGTGTATGTAAGATTTAAACGTGCAAATTCATATTGATGAGATGGGAATATTTCGAGTTTTTCGATAAACCAGTCGTACAACGGACGATGTACATCAAACTCTAGCGTGCAAATGGAATGAGTTATATTTTCAATAGAATCGCATTGACCGTGAGCGTAATCGTACATTGGATAAATACACCATTTATTGCCTGTGCGATGATGTTCGGCATGAATTATTCGATACAAAATCGGGTCGCGAAGCAACATATTTGGATGCGCCATATCAATTTTTGCACGCAAAACTTTTGCTCCATCGGCAAATTCTCCTGCACGCATACGTTTAAACAAATCAAGATTTTCGTCTATACTTCTGTTTCGGTACGGGCTGTCGGTTCCTGCAATGTTTATTGTTCCGCGCGTTTGTCGAATTTCTTCCTGCGTCTGGTCGTCAACGTAAGCCAAACCTTTTTTTATCAGCGTCAAAGCCCATTCATAAAGTTGCTCAAAATAATCGGATGCATAAAATTCGTTTGCCCAGTTAAATCCCAGCCAGTTAACATCTTCTTTAATAGAATCTACATATTCTGTATCTTCTTTAACAGGATTTGTATCGTCGAAACGAAGATTGGTTTTGCCTCCGTATTTTTTTGCCAGACCAAAATTCAGACAAATTGATTTTGCATGCCCAATATGCAGATATCCGTTTGGCTCGGGCGGAAAACGCGTAAGAATTGTTTTGTATTTGCCAGAGATCAAGTCATTTTCAATAATTTCTTCAATAAAATTAAGCGTTTTTATTTCGGGTTCGTGAGATTTTGTTTCGTTATTCATTTTGATTTTATTGTTTATCGTGCAAAAATAATATTTTTTTTTGTTATAAGATTATTATTTTAAGGTTCAAGATAATTTAATTAGGATAATTTTTACAAATATTGAATGAAATATAGTAATTATACCAAACCGCAATTAAGAAATGCATAAAATAAAAAATTTTAGGATAACGATAAATCCCGCAAAGGGGCAAGATATTAATAACCGTAGGTGTAGCGACAGCGAGCGGCAAAGCCTCAACGAAGTTAAACCTACGGACAAAAGTAAACCTCTGCCTGTCGTTCGGGACGCAGGTTATCTTTTGAAAAACCGACAATGCTCCGCACGAAAACAGCGAACTTGTTGTTTCCTGCGGTTGCGCTATGCTTCACCCACAGTTATTAATGTTTCGCCCCTCCCTGTACTCAAAAAATATTTAAGCGTATTTTGATGGCTGTTTAGTATTAATAATTTACAGATAAAAAGAGTTTCAAAAAATTGGCTTAATAGACAAAAGGAATGGTAAAATCGTTGTAAGTGATTATAAAATAGTAACTTTGCATCAAAAATCAGAAATGGCAAAAAAAATGCTTTTATTGTGGTTCTGTTTCAATCATT
>JAISPX010000022.1 GCA_031274595.1 Prevotellaceae bacterium
CAAATCACCTCGTAAGTCCGGTTGCTGAAAAAGGGCGGGTCAAGATAGATTAAGTCTATCGTTTCGCTGTCGATACCTTTGAGGATTTCAAGATTGTCGCCTAATATTAATTTGTTTACTGACATTGCCAAAAGTTTTAATATTTAATACAAATATAATTCTTTTTCATATTTCAATTATTTTTTCTCTTTTTCAGCGGATTAAAAATGCGTTGTCCTGCTTCAAATCCTGCATTTTTATAAAATTCAACAAAGGTCAAACGCATTGGATGCACAAATGCTCCAAGCGCATTCATGCATACATTCAAAATATGTCCGAATGATAATATCAGAACAACAACCAATTGTTTCACTATCGGTATGTCGGGACTCATTCCAAACGCCAGACTGTTAAACACCATTGCCAATATCGACCCTGACAAACCAAGCGCAAACAAACGCAAATATGATAATGTGTCGCCTAAAATTCCCGTAATATCATTGTATGTATTCCACAATCCCAAACCAAAATTTATAAATATGTTTTTGCCCGGAGCGTTGCAGAAAAACATTAAAAACAAACCAAGACAAAGCGACCCAAGATAACCTATATTATTGAATGTGAAATTTACTCCAAATGTAGGCAACAAAAATGCCGATAACGATGATATTAACACTATCATCCAGCCTATGGTTGACAAAGCATATCTGAATCCGAAATATTTCATTTTTCCGTAAGCCTTTACTCCCATTCCAAACAATATATGCACCAAGCCTACGCCAATCGCCGTATAAAATAATCCGTTTGATTCAAGCAATTTGTAATTGATAACCGATGCTCCAAAAAAAGAATCGGTTAATATTCCGAACAGTAATGTTGACAATCCGCACCAAAACGCCAGCCAGCCTACGCCGCGAACCATTGCATTTTTCATTTTCACACCAATTAAAAATCCTAATATCAAAAATATTAATCCATAACCTCCGTCTCCAAGACAAAATCCGAAAAAGAAAATATAAAACGGAGCGCAATACGGCGTCATGTCTGTTGTTCCGTATTTAGGCAAGGCATAAAATTGTTCGATAAATTCAAACAGTCGCGTAAATCGATTATTTTTAAGTTTTACGGGAGTATTATCTTCGGGTGTCGGATTTTCTTTTATATAAATCACTCCCGAATCGTTCAACAAATTATCAACTTCGGTTTGAGTATCAACAGTTGCCCAACCTTCCAAAATCATAAGTTTTCCATCGGCAGCCTGTTCGCCGCTGTTTGTTGCTTTTGACAAATGCAATTCATCGGAAAGGCGCTGGCTTTCGGCAATAAAATCGTCAATATAAGCGATGCTTTGATTTATTATATTTTGTTGTTTGTCTGTTTCTTTTTTGATATTGTCAATATGCTGCAATGCCTGCGTGTGCGTAATTGATGGCTGTTTGAGTTCGGGCAAATCAAATTCCGGAACTTCGGAAGCGGGCGCCGCAATTACAAAATATGTATTTTTGTTGATGTTGTTTATTTCGATAATCGAATATTTTTCGTTCCAGAGATTTTTAAATTCGGCGAAACGTTTTTCATTTAACACATAAAAACGCAAGGTAATTCCTGCTTTTTGCAGTTTTTCTATATAATTTACATCAAATTCGCCCCAAGCAATAAGTTCGGCGGCTTCTTTTGAAATTTTATCTGATTCGGCTTTTAATTTTACAAGCGAGTTGTTTGCATTTTTATAAATTTCCAAAGCCTTTTCGACAGAAATATCTTTTTTAATATTCTGTTGATTTTTTTGTTCATCGGCAATAGGTTTCAGTTGTTTTGCCGCTTGTTTGTAATCTTTGATTTTTTCAACGAGATTACGTTCGTCATCGTTTGTTTTCCACGGCGAAATGGTTACATCAACCAATCCGAGTTCTTGCAACTGTTGCAAAAACGGCTGATAGTCTTTGTAGAAAACAATCATCGAATATTTCATCATCGGGACTATCATTTTGCTTCTTCCTCCATTTTTTCGTGTCGGGTTTTCACTATTTTTTGCGCCGCTTTCGAGAGATTTTCTTCATCTTCGATAAAACGTTTTATTTTAAGAATTGCTTCTTTGTATCCGGGTATCTGGATTTTTTCGTAAAGATTTACTTTTTGCGTTGTTTTTTTACGGGTAAAATCCAAAAGCCGCACTTTTTCGTCAATAAATTCACATTCCAAGCCCAAACGCGCAACATCTTTGAGTATTGTAACGCCTTCGGCATACCAAAGCGGTTTACTGAAAAGATTAAAAGGTTTAATCGAAAATTTCACATCGTCCATAACAGGAATTTTCACTCCTGCAATTTTCATAATTTTAATATCAACATCATCAATCGCAACCAATCCCGGTTCAAATTCTATCCATAATGCCGACATTTGGTCGTATGAATTGATTTTGCGCATAAGTTCGGCATTTATTTCATTGGCTTTATCTCTTGCTTTTTTCACTTCCATGCGCAACGCCGATTCCTTGCTTTTGATTGTTGGCAACGCTTTTTCACGAACTTTGAGTTGTTTGTTCAAATCGTTCAGCGATGTTTTGTTATATTGATATTTAATAGCCATAAAACACTTTTAGTAATTTTTATCTTTATTGATTTTATAAATTAAATGTTTTTCCAATATTTATTCATCAAATCCTGTTTAATCGCAACTTCGGTTTGACTAAAATATTTGCCGAACAAATCCCACGTTCTGTCGAGCATTTCTGTTGTATTGATATTAATATCTATAGATAAGATATTTTCGGAATAATCTTTTGCAAAATTCAAAGCGCGTTCGTCATAATCGGTAAGGTCGAAACCATTTTCCATTTTTGTTTTTGCATTTGAAGCATCGGCGTATAAACGTATTGCCGCATTCATCACTTGCGGATGGTCTTCGCGCGTTTGTTTTCCTATAACCAACTGCTTCAAACGCGAAAGACTGCGGAACGGGTCGATAATAACTTTTCCTGTGTCGCTGTCTTTGCGCAAATATAATTGTCCTTCGGTAATGTAGCCCGTATTGTCGGGAATGGCGTGCGTAATATCGCCGCCGCTCAAAGTTGTAACGGCTATGATTGTGATAGAACCGCCGTCGGGTAATTGTACCGCTTTTTCGTAGATTTTTGCCAAATCCGAATATAACGAGCCGGGCATACTGTCCTTTGAAGGAATCTGATCCATACGGTTTGACACTATCGAAAGCGCATCGGCGTATAAGGTCATATCGGTGAGCAATACCAGAACTTTCTCGTTTCTATCGACAGCAAAATATTCTGCCGCCGCAAGCGCCATATCGGGAATGAGCAATCGTTCCACAGGCGGATTTTCGGTTGTATTTACAAAGCAAATTATTTTGTCGAGAGCGCCTGCGTTTTCAAACGATTTTTTGAAAAACAGAAAGTCATCGTTTGATAATCCCATTCCGCCCAAAATAATTTTATCAACCTGTGCGCGCAAAGCAACCAACGACATTACGTTGTTGTAAGGCTGGTCGGGGTCGGCAAAAAACGGAATTTTTTGTCCCGACACAAGAGTATTGTTCAGGTCGATACCTGCAATTCCCGTAGGAATGATTTGCGAAGGCTGTTTACGCCGAAAAGGATTTACCGAAGGACCGCCGATTTCGCGTTTTTCGCCATCCGGTTCAACGCCGCCATCAATAGGTTTTCCGTAGGCGTTGAAAAAACGCCCTGCAAGGTCGTCGCTCACTTTCAGTGTCGGCGGCTCGCCCATAAATACAACTTCGGCGTTGGTCGGAATACCTTCGGTGCCTGAAAACACCTGCAACGATACCAAATCGCCATCAATTTTTATTACCTGCGCCAAACGTCCGTCAACTGTCGCCAATTCATCATTTGTTATATCCTGAGCATGCAAACTGACTGTGGCTTTAGTTATTGCCTCAAGTTTAGTATAAATTTTCTGAAATGCTTTTATCATATATTTATTATTTTATTTATTTCTATTTTTTTATGCAATATAATCTATTTTGCGATGTTAGCAATACCTTTTCCTGTTTTCCCGAAAATCCCGCCGAACGCTCCCGCATGCTTTCTGATGCTCCGGAAACCATCAGCGAGGGCTCGGGCATGCTTTCTGATGCTCCGGAAACCACCAACGAGGGCTCGGGCATGCTTTCTGATGCTCCGGAAACCACCAGCGAAGGCTTGTTTCCGCTTTTCGATTGTATTATGCACCGTATTTTTTGCCATTGTTAACTTTTAATGATTAATTATAATTGTTTGCTGCTTTAATTTGTACGTTCCACTATTCCGTTTACTTTCAATTTCACGACTTCGATATTTTCTAACCCATCATTATCTACCACCTTTACTGCAATATTGTGCAGTCCTGCTTTGAATTTGTGAATTTGTGTACCCTCTTTGTCAATCATCACATCGGCTTTGAAACCTTTTTCTGCATTGTAATCAAAGTTCCAACTGTAAAACTCAATGCCCGCTTCCGCCGTTCCGAGCGCTGTAAATTCGATTTCCCAAACATCTTTTTCAGTACGTACAGATTTTGTTATTTCAATGTTTAATGCCGGTTTTTTCGCTATCGGCACAATATTATCTACTGTTACCAATTCGATAATAATATTTTCTTCCAATTTTAAACGAGCGACCTCTTGCACTGCGCCCTTGCCAAATGAAAAGGCAATAATGTAACCGACAGGTTTTTTCTCTGCTTGATTTTTCTCAAACAACGATTTGTTATATTGCTTTGCCGATACGGAAAAATTTTTTACCACATTCACGCCTATGCCCTCCGATTGCTTTACCTGAACAGGTTCGCCGCTTTGCATTTTGCCGTCAATACCTTTGTCGCCGCCTTTTTTGTTTTGCGGAACGCCTCCGTATTGCTGAATAATAAATGTTTCAAAATCAAATGCGTTTTGATTGAAAAGTGTGTCGTAATCGTACTTGTGGAGTTGAACGGCAAACGGCGAACTGAACAAATCTTGTTGTTTATCCAAACGCAATTCCGTAACTTTTACCGCTTGAACGCTTTGGTCAATGCCTATCCATTTTCTATTGAGTTTGTCGGCAACCGCAACGGTGGTTCCGCCGCCCAAAAACGGATCAAGTACAAGGTCGCCCTCTTGCGTAGAACATTTAATAATTCTTTCAAGTAATGCCATTGGTTTTTGTGTCGGGTAGCCGATGCGTTCGGCTTTATTTTGGAAAACGCAATTATGCCAAAGGTCATCAACACTGTTTCCTGGCATTTCATCTAAATAATGTTTTAAATAAGGTTTGCCCTTGTCTGAATAATAAAGACGTCCCTGTTGTTCAAACTCTTCCATGTTTGCTTTGGAATAAGCCCAATATCTGCCCGCCGGAGGACTCCATCCTTTCCATTCATAACTGGTGTCGCCTCCGGGTTTTGCAGCCGAAAGGTCGGACGCTTTAAATCTTCTGCCGTCGGGGTCAGATTTGTTGTATGACGATGTTATATAGTCGCTTGTGTAGCGTTCAAATTGAGGATAAAAAGTGAACTTTTTTAAGTCTTTTACATAGAAAAAAATCTTGTCCTGTACACGTCCAAATTGTTTTGCGCCCTGTTTGGAATCATTGTGCGTAGTCGTTCTTTTCCATGTAATTTCATTTAGAAAATTATTCATTCCAAAAATCCTGTCCAAAATCATCACTCGAATATATGCGTCCGCGTGCCAATCACAATGCAAAAATATGCTTCCTGTGGGTTTCAATATTCGGTGCATTTCTTCAACTCGCTCTTTGAGCCATGCGATATAATGCTCCATTCCGCCACTCCAGCGGTCTTGGAATGAGCGCACTTCGCCTTCGTCGCCCCAAATTACCTCGTAATTGCGGTTCGAGAAAAACGGCGGGTCAAGATAGATTAAGTCTATCGTTTCGCTCTCCATCGTTTTCAGGATTTCGAGGTTATCACCTAATATTAATTTGTTTATCATAATAATTGCGCTTGTTTTGAAGTTAATTTTCTATTCTCTCCTTTCCGTTATGATTTCATTCAATTCCTGTTCATATTTCTTAAATCCATCGCTTTGAAAAGCGCTGTAATTCATTTGGCGCATATTGTTTATTATACGCTTATAAAAATCTATACATTCGTTAAAATTATCGAAATTGAATTTTGTTCGGCAAATGTCAAGCACTTTTTCGAACATATATTGCTGGCGTTTCAGCGGAGCCGATGCATCTATTGCATCAAAAGCATCCTGCTGCAAAATTACATAGTCAACAAGTTCGGATTTCCAGAAGCGGTCGTGATATTCTACGGGAACGCTGTCGTCTCCCAAGATGTTTATTTGTTCGTAGGCTTCGCGTCCTCGCAAAACTATATTTTTACCTTCGCTTACGTTTGCTGTCCAGTTTTCGCTTATAGTTTTGTTAAGATATTCGCAGATTTCGGGATATTCAAGGTATTTTGAATAACTGTCAACAGGGTCAACTGCGGGATATCGTTTGCTGTCGGCGCGGCTTTGCGCCAAAGCGTAAAAACAACGCGCCGCTTTTTTTGTAGATTCTGTTACAGGTTCTTTCAGGTTTCCTCCTGCCGGCGACACTGTTCCTATGAACGTAACAGAACCTGTAGAACCATTATTAAGATAAACCAAGCCTGCCCGCGAATAAAAGTTTGATATAATTGCCGACAAATCCATTGGGAAAGCATCGGCTCCCGGAAGTTCTTCCAAACGGTTGCTCATTTCGCGCAAAGCCTGCGCCCAGCGAGATGTTGAATCGGCAAGCAAAAGTATTTTAAATCCCATTGCGCGATAATATTCTGCAATTGTCATTGCCGTATAAACCGAAGCCTCGCGCGCCGAAACGGGCATGTTGGATGTGTTGCATATTATAATTGTACGTTCCATTAATTTACGTCCTGTGCGCGGGTCGTCAAGTTCGGGAAATTCGGTAAATATTTCCACAACTTCGTTGGCGCGTTCGCCGCAGGCTGCATTTATTATGATGTCGGCATCGGCTTGTTTTGCCAAAGCATGCTGCAACACTGTTTTCCCGCAGCCGAAAGGTCCCGGAATAAATCCTGTTCCGCCTTCGGCAATAGGATTGAACGTATCAATAATTCGGACTCCTGTTTCCATAATTTTGAACGGGCGCGGTTTTTCTTTATATGCGGTAATTGCTTGTTTCACAGGCCAGCGTTGAACCATTGTTATTTCGTGGTCGCTGCCGTTTTCATCGGTAAGTACGGCGATTGTTTCTCCGATTTTATACGAACCTTCGGCGGCAATTGTTTTAACTTTATACCTGCCTTGAAATTTAAACGGCGTCATGATTTTGTGCTTCAACCAGCCTTCGGGAACTTCGCCAAGCCAATCGGCTGCAACAACTTCATCGCCGACTTTTGCAATCGGCGTGAAATCCCAGAGTTTGTCAAAATCAAGCGGCGAAGTGTATTCTCCGCGTTTCAAAAACACGCCTGTCATTGATGCCAGATTGTTTTGCAAGCCGTCGTAATTGCTCGAAAGTAAACCCGGTCCGAGCGTGGCTTCGAGCATGTGTCCCTGAAATTCAACTTCGCTGCCTACGCTTAATCCGCGAGTGCTTTCATATACTTGCACCTGTACTTTTTCGCCATCAACTTTTATAACGTCTGCCATCAGCCGCGTATTTCCCAATTTTATGTAGCAAACTTCATTTTGCGCAACCGCTCCATCAACTTTTACCGATACAAGATTGGCAATAATTCTTGTTACTTTTCCTGTTGTTTTCATTTATATGTTTTATTTTTTATTTTCTGATATTTTATTTATGTCTTTTTTATTAAAAACTTTCTGCGTATCGCAGGTTTTCATTAAATCATTAATAAAATTTTTAAATATTTCTTTTCCTGTTTCTTTGTCGAGCGATAGCCAGCGGTCAACAATATCGGCTTTTTGCATAAACGCCAAAACTGCATCTATATCAAAATAATTGTAAACAGACAGTTCGTCGATTTTTTCCCAGCGAAACAAATCAATTTTACGTTCGCGCTCGTATGCATCTGTAATTTCGGCAATTTGCACGATTTTGTTTATCCAGTCTATTTCGCTGCCAAGCCCAAAATCGGCTGCCGTACTTTTTGCAAAAGTTTCCGCATTTTTTCCGACAAAATAATCGGATGCATTTATTCGTAAACGCCTTGCAATTATTGCCGCCTGTATGTTGCGCAAATCTCTGTCAAACGAAAACCATTGATGAACAAATCTGTTGTTTGTTTTTAATATCTCATCGTAAAACAGTGTTTGAAGCAGATTTTCCTTGTCGCGCTCATATAATTTCAGAATTTCGGCGGAATAGTCTTCATTGTTATCATTACCGAATATTTCGATAAAATCGTTCATATATTTCGGTAAACCGTAACGATTTTTAATTTTCTCGGCAAGTGCATTTTGTTCAAAATTTCCTTTCGCATAAAAGGCGACATTTTTTTGCATCAAAGTATTGATGAGGTTCTGATTGTCATAAGGATAAAATAAGATTTTCACCAATTCGTAATCGTCAGGATGCACATTTTCCTCAACTTCTTTGCGCAATGCGTCAAAATCAAATTTTTTTGCATCAAAGTCGATTATCAATTCCGGCAAACTCGATATAAGACAAGGATATTCTCGTTTCATAATGAATATTTTATTCTTGTCCAAACAGCAATTGCTGCATTTTAGGACGCATATATTCGCTGAAAAGGTTTAAAAAATCCTGTTCGGTAAAACTTATGTAATATCCGTTGTTTTTCGCTGCAATTCTGAATCCTGATTTTATGTTTTTTGAAAATGCAAATTCCAATTTTCCATCATTAAGTTGCTTTATTGCAGCGGCGTTTATAAACGTGTCAAATTCTTTTTGTTTTGATTCGGGCAACAAAACGCTTAATGAATTTGCCTGATTATCGGTTTTGAAACTTTCGACAGCCGTTTTTATAAGCGTTTGCACAAACTGCACATCGTTCATTGCGGCGTTTGTAGCGGATGCGATTGCTTTTGCGGTAATCAGCGCTTCCACGCTTTGTTTCACCTGCGCAATTACCTGTCGCGAAACCATAGTAATTTCGGCATCTGCGTTTTTCTTTGTTTCGGCTGCCGATTTGTTTGCATTGTCGATTATTGATTCAGCCTGTTGTCGGGCATCATCTATAATTTTTTTTGCTTCGGTTTTGGCGTTTGTCAAAATTTCTTCGGCTTCGCTTTGCCCTTTCGACAATCCTTCCTTGTATAACTTTTCCGTTAATTCTTGAAGTTTGTTTTGCATATAATTATTTTAAAATAAAGTTACGAATTTGAGAGCAAAGGTAAAAATAAATTATAAATTAAGAATTAAAATCAAAAATTAATATGGTTGAAAATCAAAAGACATGTATTTAGGTTTTTTATGTAAAAATGTCAATATTCTCTTCTTTATGTAGCCAGAATCATTTTAATAGTTATTTCTAATGATGTTGAAAAATGAAACTCTATAAAGTATTGTGTTTATAGAGATTTTTATTATTTAAACTATCGTATAAAAATCATGACAGTAAACAAAAAATCAATATTTGCAATATCTGTAATTATCGCAATTTTAATTATCGACCAGATTGTAAAAATTTTGGTAAAAACCAATATGCATCTTGGCGAAAGCATACCCGTATTC
>JAISPX010000028.1 GCA_031274595.1 Prevotellaceae bacterium
GAGGCCGGTTAACGAAAATGGAAATGTTAATCCATTGACATACAAATAGATGAAATTTTAATGCTTCTCTTTATCATCTATTTGACAAGGACTTAAAGGGAAGTGCGAAACATTAGTAAGTTTATTAACAAATACAAAATCGCCCGTTTCAAGCGTTGGCAGCATTGAGTTGCTTGGTATGCGAAACGAAGCCATTACAAATATTTTCAGAATAATAGTTAACACAGTAACTGCCAACAGGAAGCGGGTAGTTTTCCATAAAATTTTAAGTGTTTTTTTTAATAACAATTTCATAAATTGCCGCTTATTGTTTACCATTTGATTGATTTACCACCACACTTGCTCTCCATTTTCGTAAGTAAAAATGCGTTCTTCTTTGCCGCGCGTATGGTTGTGGAGCAGATACATGGCACCTGATGGAACACCCTCAAACACAATATTGTTGTATTGCTGTGCCGTTTTTCGTCCGGCACTCTGCCAATCCTTGCCATCCCAGTACATTAGTTCATAGTCATCGCCTTCAAGTATAAAATTAGTATCACTGCGTGGGCAGTAGCGAATGTGCGTAATAATGCGCTCGTTGCCTTTGCCCAAGTCCAAACCGATAAACCCATTTGTTCGCTTGTCTTTTATAAAATAAGTTTCAAGATTACCATCTGCGGCATTGGTGTATGGATTTTTGGTATCGGCTGTAATCATTGGTGCGCCAATGATTTTTCCGGTCAGTTTTTCTTCGGGTAAATTAATATCTTTTTTGCCGTAAAATTCCACTTCTGCCAGATTTGCATCACGAGTTTTGGATATATTCAGGCGTATGTAACGGAATTTTTTCAAATTATTAATTAGAGAATCTGTTACGTTATATGTACGTTCCGTTTGTGTGAAAAACACGGATGCATCGCCAAAATCGGAACGGTTAGCACCTTCGGCTGTCATTTCCATTAAACCGTGGGCACGGTTTTTCATTGTCTCCGAAAGCGGATATTTTCGTTGCAAAGTCATTGTAACTGTATTGTTACTATTGGCTTTGCAGTAATCAATGCTGCCATCAGTTCGCAACAAAAACGGCTCGGTGGCAGGAATAATTATTCCATTGTCGTAATATGCACCAATATACATCACATCGGATGCCATTTTTTCAAAGTGCATTACTCTCTTTTTGATTTTTCCCCAATGTACAGCTCGCCATTCTTTGTTGTCAAACACACAGATAATAGCATATTTTTTCTTTCTCTCACCATCGTATTTTAACGAAACAGGAATTGAAATATCATAAGCATCTACATATTCGTCGGTAACATCTTTTTCGTCGGGCAGGGCAAACGCCGATGGCAAATCAGGATTATTAAGCAATTTCAGATTGTCGAGATGGAGACTGTATGTTTTTCTGAAAATTTTGGCAGGCTTATAGGCAAACTTAATGGCTCGTTTGTCTAGAGCATCAAAAGGCAGAATTTTTCCGCTATCAAGCATCAGCACATTCCACGAATGTCCTAAACTGCGGTTTGCCCACACTGCACGATCAATAGCCACAGGCAAACCGCAAGAACGCATAATCGAGGCGCCAAAAGCCGTTAAATGCCTGCAAGCGCCATGATGTGCTTTTTCCATTTTGCTGATAGACAGTTCGATAGGATAATCCCAAAGCACATTTGCTGAAATATATTTATTGCTCAGCTCTGCACTAAACCCCTGTAAAATACTTTCGGGACAAGTAATAGTATCTAAAATATGCCGAAATTCGGCACTCAAACGTTGCCGATAAACCTCCACTTTTTCGTTGCCGGCACGATACGGAAGAATATATTCGCAAAACAAATCAAAATCATCGGGATTGTACAGAGGCGATTTTTCCCACATTTCGAAAGCATCATCTATGTTCCGGATAAGATATTTGGCAGTCAGATGCTGACAGTCGTATATGCGTGTAAGTTTGGATACATCAATTAATCCATATTGGTCTTTAAGTTCTTCCCAAGTGTTGAGTATAATTTTTGGTTCGCGGTCAAATTTGTTTTGCAAAGCAAATTCGTGATAAAGGCGAAAAATAGTATCATATTTCTCAATTATTTCACCATCGTAACTGTATTTGTTGAGCATATTGGCAATCAGAAATTCAGCTGTCTTCAATTTTTGCTGCTCACCACTTTGTTTGTAATACGTTAAAACCTTTTTTAACTCTGCGCGATTGTTACCTGCGAGTTGGAAGGTTTGTTCTAAAGGGTCTGAAGGCTGACAAGCATATAAGACACAACAAAATAAAAATGCTAATGAAACTTTCATATTGACTAATTTTCTAATTGTTAACCAATTTCATCTGTTTTTCACCCCAATATTTTTTTTTTACCACATCTACATATTGTGAAGTAAATTTTGTATCATTTTCGTCGGGAATAAAAATGTTTCTCATCCTTCCATCTGTTGTAAGTACGAAAAAATATGGCAAAGAGTGTTCATCAAGGTCGATGTTAAATTTATTTGCATTATAAACACTAAATTTTAAATTAATGGTTTGAGCATAGGCATAAAATTGTCTTGCATTATCATATCCACTCAAAATAACTATGCCATTTTCAGGAAAATGTTTTGCTATACCGGATAGAGTACGAGTAATTCTATTTATGCAAGCATCACAATCTGTTTCTTTAAATCTAAAACAGAATCGAGGACTATTATCGCCGGATAATACGTCTAAAGAAAGTGTTTTACCATCCATATCTTTAATAATAACATTTGCACACGATGCCCCTTCTGCTGCCTGCTGTTGTAAAATATGCTCCTTAACTTCTGAAAATGCAATGTCAGTTACATTCTTTACAGATTCGTCTATTCGTTTATCGGAAAATTGGCTATATTTATAAAATTTATATAAAAGCAATTAGGTATAATCGCTTAAGTCGCTGTATTTAATTTATTATTATTCAATCTTATAGGATTATTATAAACCATTCTTTTTATGGTCAAATCGAAGATTGACTCCATATTATTCCGCCGGTTGTACCTGTAATGATACTCATCAAGATAACCTTGAAAGCGTTCTTTACTGCAATGGTGGTGTATGCCACGCACCCAACCCTGTATATTCATAATATGAATATG
>JAISPX010000066.1 GCA_031274595.1 Prevotellaceae bacterium
AATCAACGGAAATATTGTCCTAATGGTAGCGCTGTCAAAAAAACGGCGACGATGGTTTGACAACCTCTGGAACTACTCCGTGAGTATGCCATTTATCCCTAATGCGTAATTTGGGTTAAAATCAACAGGAAAGCCCAAGTCGATGAAAAAACAGGCATTGCATCTCTATCTTGAAGGATTAGGCTTTCGTTCGATAGGAAGATTTTTAGGAGTAAGCAATGTCTCTGTTTTAAATTGGATACGCAGTTTTGGTAAAGAAATACAGGAACTTAATTCGGAAAGTCAAGAAATAGAAATGGTAGAGTTGGATGAAATGCACTCCTATATTGGTTCAAAAAAAACTGCTGCTGGATATGGATTGCTGTTGATAGATATGGGAAAAGATTCATCAATTTCGTTATTGGCGACAGGGGCAACAAAACGGCAGAAAAGTTTTGGGAAACAATAAAGAAACATGAAATGAAGTACATCGCAAGTGATTATTGGAAACCGTATGAAAGCATTATTCCCAAGGGAAAGCATATACAAACGAAAGCGGAAACAGTTACTGTGGAGGGATATAACAGTTTATTCAGGCACTTTTTGGCAAGAATGAGAAGAGAATCAAAATGCTACTCAAAGAAAATGGAAATGTTGAAATTGTCTTTTCTTTTACTAATACATTATCGAAACGGAAACCTATCTATACTTTGTTAGCAATGCCAAAAAATCCACATGTTTTTTATTTATTGCTGTCCGCTAAACATTAAAAAAAGAATAAAAAAACAGGGCTGATTCAACATATATAGAGTCAGCCCTTTTTGGTTAATTTTAGTTAAAAAACAAGATAAAAAACATCATTTTCATGTATAAATGCATCATAAAGATAAATGAGATTTTTTAACTTTAAATAAAAAAGATATGAAATTATTGATTTTATTATTTTTATCGGTTTCGGTTGTTTTATCTTCGTGTAGCGGAGACAACGGCTATACTTATCAGTACGATGAACCTACGATATATTCGCCGTCAGACGAAGTTGTATTTTCCGAAATAATTATATTTTTGAAGCCTTTTGTTATCGACGGCAGTCAGAAAAAATATGTGGTTGTGGATAGTTTGCGTAATATTGTTATAAAAATCAACAACAAAACATGGACAACTCCAAATTCTTACGGATTGGATACTGCGCATGTAAGCAACAAAACAACTGTGAATGACTATCTTGTAACGACAGAATCTATTACGTATCCGACATTGGTAAATGTAGTTTCTTATCCCGAAAATTTTGAAACTGCAGGACAATATGCCGATTTGTTGAATAATTATTTTAATTTGAATCCGGGAACATACATTTGCCAATTACAATCATTTGACATTATGGATATTTCGGGAAATACTACGACAATATATACGCCGTCTTTATCATTTCCGTTAGAAATAAAACCTGAGCAAAAGAGCGTAAATATCGGAGAATTTGAAGTATTAATAAACAATTAAACAGTATATAAAATGAAAAATCATTTAATTTTTTATATAATTCTGCCGTTTGTATTATTATTTACATCGTGTGAAAAAACGGCAACAATTAAGGTAACAAACGCAGTTCACAATGTGCGATTAGACAATATTAATTTTGATAAATTCGGTATAGGCTCTAATATTCTGCCCGGTGAATCTACACATGAAATGACTATTTCGACCGAAGATAATATATCGTTTCCGATATCTTCGCAATTACAATTTTACATGGTCAAAGGAAACAGCAGAGTTTTTCTTAAAACGAAGGAAATATATACATTAAATGCAGACGATAAACTCAATATTATTATTGACGATAATACTGAAGTTGTAAATATACTAACCGATTAAAAAACGCTACAACAACTTCACAATTTCCTCAAATTCACTTGGATGAAACCAAGTAATATCGTTGTATCGGGCAAACCACGATATTTGTCGTTTTGCGTAGCGGCGAGTGTTGCGTTTTATTAAATCGGTTGCTTCGGCGAGTGTGATTTTTCCATCAAAATATTCAAAAATTTCTTTGTAGCCGACAGTTTTTAGAGCATTTATGTTTCTGTATTCATAAAGACGCTTTGCTTCATCAAGCAAACCTTGCTCAAACATTTTGTCAACGCGGCTGTTTATTCTGTCGTATAATTCTTTGCGGTTGAGTTGCAAGCCTATTTTCAGAATATCAAAATTGCGCGTTTTTGCAAAATTTTGTTTCAAACTCGAATACGGTTTGCCTGAAGTTAGGCAGACTTCGAGAGCGCGCATCACGCGTTGAGGATTTTTTATATCAATTTGATTGTAAATTTCGGCATCCAAACGTTTTAGTTCAAACCGCAGCGATTCGATACCTTCGTTGCGATAACGTTCCGTTATGTTTTGCCTCAGCCAGTTTTCGGTTGCAGGAATTGCATCTATTCCGCGACAAACGGCATCGATATACAAACCAGAACCGCCAACCATTAGTAATTGCTCGTGTTGCCGAAACAAATCGGCGATTAATCCGAGAGCATCAATTTCAAATTTTCCAGCCGCGTAATCGTCGAAAATTGAACGCGAATGAATGAAATAATGCTGAACTTCATCAAGTTGTTCATTGTTTGGAACGGCAGTTCCGATGTTCATTTCGCGATAAATTTGTCGCGAGTCCGAAGAAATAATCGGCGATTGCAGATATTGTGCAAGTCGTATGCTTAAATCGGTTTTTCCAACGCCTGTAGCGCCAAGCAAGACAACAAGTCGTTTCATTTCCGTAGTTTAAACATCATCGGTTTCGGAAAGCATATCAAGTTCATCATTTTCAAAGCCGGAAATATCATTTTCGTCATTATCAATTTCGGTTGCGAATATGTTTTCCGAAAACTGATTTGGCGGATTTCCTTTGCTTGCAACGGTTCGCGGATATGTTGTCCGATAAGTTTCTTCAACTTCTGACATAAATTCAATTTGCAAATGTCGATTGTTGAACATGTCGAAGACGTAAAGCAGATTATTTTCTCCATCGTCAACCAAATCGCTTATTACGACCGAGTCCATTGAGCCATTCCCCAAATCGAAAGCGGGAATTGACTTTATTCGTTCCCATTTTTGATTTGATATGAAAAACATGGCAAGTTGGGCATCGTCAAAATCCAGTTCATTTTGAATATAACGATGCAAATCGTAAAGCGTAGAATCGTCTTCAATTTCGCACTCACGAACAAAATTTTTATTGCTTTCAATTGTTAATTTATATTTATAAATTGCCATTTTACAGATTTTATATTTGTTTCAATAAAAAATTCATTACATCAATACCATCGGCATAATCAGATAACTGCGGCTGTTGTGATTTCCCAAAATCAACATCATTGTTCACAACACATTGAATATGTTCTGCTTTATCTGAAATTGTTTTTTTTACAGAATCTAAATTAATATATTTTTCGTAATAAATAACCGAAATCGGCGAAAAATTTTCGGAATTTTCGGTAAGCAACCAGAAATCGTTGTCAACAAACGTGTTTCCGTTTATCGTCAAAAGCGCTTTATTGTAGGTATATGCGTTTTTGTAAGGCTGATGATTTTTGATATGCGAAAATCTTTTCATTGCTCCGATAAGTTTCGTAAAATCATAATTGTGCGGAATAAATAATTTTGAAACATTACGGCATCCCAACCCGAAAAACGAGAAAATATCATTGCCTAAAAGTTCAAGTTCGCTGAGGCTTTCGCTTCCATCAAGAATTGCCAAACTTGTTCTGGCTTTACGAAAAATGTGCGGAATTTTGCCAAAACTTTCCTCAAAAAATTTAAGCGTATTGTCGTTTCCTGTTGCAATTACAGCATCGGCATCAAAATGTTTATTTTCGGCAGTTTTTACGAAATTTTCAAGTTTCGGTTCTATTTTAACAAGCAAATTTATTACGCACTTGGGCAAAACTTTATCTTTGGATGAAAATTTAACCGTTGCAATGTTTTTTGATGCCAGCACGCATATAAACTCATGAAAAAAAACCAAAGGTATATTTCCTGCGGCTATTATTCCGACTTGTTTTGGCGATTTTTCGGATATTTCGTATTGAGTTATCCAGTTTTGCAATTTTTGGGCATCAAGCATTTGCAGCGATATTGCGGCAAGCGACTGTTTAATGTTTTCTGCGGTAAACCATTCGTTTTGGGCAATTGCCTTATTTACCGCATCGTTTAATTCTTTACACGAATTTTCGTTATGCAGCCACGAGTTTAATTTATCGCCGAGTTTTGCTAATGCTGATAAAATTTCATTTTGTGTCATAAAGCAAAGGTAAATTTTAAAATCAAAATATGAAAATTATATTTGCATGATTCTTTTGCCATATATCTTTCAAAATTCAGGTTTTAATATCATTACACCAAAACTTTTAATGCCGAAGGTTCTATATTAATTTCTATGCGTTTGTCGGCAGTGATTGATTCTCCGTCAAAATGGGCGCAATCAATTGCAGGACGCTCCAAAACTGCGTGTTTGCATTTGTAAATTTTCACATATTTGGATTTGTGCAAGGTTTTTGTAAATAATCGCAATCCAAGATCAATGCTTTTATACCAAGGAAAAGGTCTTATAATAACAACGTCAATGAGATTGTCGCGCAAATCAGCCAAAGGCGAAATGTAAGCGTTATTGCCGAATTGTCCTGCATTTGCAAATGTTATATCAAAGGCTTTTTGCGTAATTTCGTTTCCGTCAAGCGTGATTTTATATTCTACAGGTTTTATTTTGATATAAACCTTAATGCTTGCAATCAGATACGACAAAAATCCGCGTTTGCGCGACTGTGCAAAAACCTTGCCCACAGCAGCATCATAACCAACGCCTGCCGTACAAAAATACGGTCGGTTATTAAAATAACAAACATCGATATTTATAATTTTGCCTCTCCGCAATAAATTTATGGCATCGTAAATATTAAGCGAGATGTGCAAATCGCGGGCAAGACCGTTGCCCGAACCTACGGGAATAATACACAGAGCCGTGTTTGTATGAACCAGCGCGCGGGCAATTTCATTTACCGTTCCATCGCCGCCAACGGCAACAATAATATCAAAGTTTTGTTCCACATATTTTTTGGCAGTTTCAAAAGCGTCGCCAATGCATTTGGTATAATAAATATCAACCATGTCGCCGGCAAGCCATGCAATTGATTGTATTTTATCGACAATTTTTTCTTTGCTCTTTGTTCCCGATACAGGATTTATTATAAATGCTATTTTGCGATTATCCATAATGTTTTGTAAATTTCGTGCAAAAGTAATAATTTTCGGTGAATTGGCTTACAATTTTATACGCAAACAAATATTGTGATTTTAAGCAAAAGTAGAATTAGAAAACAATAAATAAAATAAAGAGGGTATCAAACTGTCAACTTTTTTAGGATGTAACGAAAATTATCAAAACGACTATGTCGCTGAGTATATTTCGATTTTGACTGCTAATCAAAAAAACAGCATCATTGCTTTTCCTATTCGCTCCCGCAATGACGGCGTTATATAAAAAAAATACAACTCCAACAAGTTTTTAATCCTTGTTAGAGTTGCACCAATTAAAAAAATAATTTCTATGAAAAACCTTAAATAAAATAGCCGCAGTGTGGCGCTGCAGGATTATATTTATGGTATTATTGCGCTTTCTATTTCACTCCAAGGTCCCTTTTCGCCTTTTTCGTTTTGCCAGCGCTCTTCTTCTGTAAATTCACGTTCCGCGCTCATCATCGTTGTTTAAGCGAAACCGAAAAACCTGCCTCTTATGAAAAAGTATGTTAGAATATATTTATTTTTGCAGGTTTTCCGATTATCGCCAACATTTTTAATTTTTCAACAAAAAAAGATCGGCACAAATTTATAAAATATTTTATAAATAACGCAAATTTATCAATTTTTTTTTTATTTTGATATTATTCTTTTCTGCTTTTGCGTCTCTTGTTTCATGTTCCGCGCTCATCATCGTTGTTTAAGCGAAACCGAAAAACCTGCTCTTATGAAAAAGTATATTAGAATATTTTTATTAGAAATTTTTATTAGCGCTTTTTGCAGGTTTTCCGATTATCGCCAACGTCTGAAATTTTTTATATAACATAAAATCGCAGGGTCAACGCATTAAAAATGGAGTAATCTAATGAGATATTCTTTATTCCAAGCGGCTTTTAAGCGTTTGGAAACCAGGCTTGCTTTTGTGGCGGTATCCTTTTTCAGCAAATTC
>JAISPX010000049.1 GCA_031274595.1 Prevotellaceae bacterium
ATTTGTAACAACTCCGTCATACAGATGCAATGTTTGTTCTGTACTTTTGCAGAAATTAAACGGATAATAAATGAAAAAGTATCGTCTTCTCAGCATTTTGGCAGTGATTACTCTTGTAGTCGTAACATGTCTGATTACCTTCACGCTCAGCGTACATTACAACAACCTGCACGCGGATTACCACAACCTCTACGCCGCCGATTCCGCAAAAATCGAAAACAGGATTAGTACCATGTGGAACATCATCAGCGACAAATTCTCCATCAAGGAAGAGTATTTTGAGGAGTTCGGCGAAATAGCCAAAATCCATGCGGACGCTTTCCGCTGCTGGCTTTCTTCCTCTCCTTTCTCTTTTTCAGGAAGATAAGGATAGTGGAAATCGCCATAGCCCGTATTCTCGGCGTGCATCGGCTTACTGTTGCAGAGTTTGTGAAGGAGATGGAGTGCTTTGAAAATACGCAAGTTATCTTCCATTTTGGGCTTGACTCTTTATTTGACTACATCCGCATAAATCTCTCGCTTGAGCAAATGGCATGGCTGGTTACCATACAGATGTTGCTGCAAACGCTGTCGATGGGCTACATGTACCTTAGTCAATACAGTAAAAAAACAATTCTGCGGGAGCGGAATTTTGTTTGCACCGGCAAACGGCAAGTTGTATTTTGCGCTGCACACTTCGTTTTCCGCATCTCAAAATCATTTGCCCCGATACGGGGAAGATTTACTCCGAAGTCGCAAATCATTTTAAAATAACGATTAAATCCCAAAGTTATGACAGTGGAAAACAAAAAAGTAAAACAAATCGGACGTAAACTCAAAGCCGACCCTGCCGACACCGTTTGGTTATCAACCTGAACGATGTTAACTTTGCCAAGTTTCTGACGTTTTTTGAACAGTCGGGCTTGCAAAACAGGGCGCGCTGCTAACAGGAATATTTTTTCATGCTAATGTATTTTCAAATTTGGATAGTTGTGCGCTACAAATAATTTTCCAATAGTTTTTTCCAAACCAAATATCCTTCGCCTAAAAGGTGTAATCCGTCATTGGTATATTTTACATTCAGTTTCCCGTTTGGGTCAACAAGTTCTGAATAAACGTCAACAAATGTAATGCCTTTTTGGATACATAATTGTTTTAAAAGTTCATTTGTTTCGATAATTTCTTTGCTTTTTGAACCTTGACGTTTTGTATATTTTTCAAAATCGTTGTTTACAGGAAAAATGCTTTGTATATACAATTCTGTTTCGGGACTTTCTGTTTGAAAACGTTCAATCAGTTTTGCCATATTTTCGGCTATTGATTGTGGAGAATGTCCTGCTCCCAAATCGTTTGTACCTGTTTGGACAAATATTTTTTTTGGTTTTCCTTTTATAATCGGATCTAATCTGTCGAGTATCCAATATGTGCGGTCGGCGCTGATACCGCGATTTTTTATGTTCGGATTATTAAAAAGTTCGTTCCACTCGCAACCATCTGTGATACTGTTGCCGAGGAATATAATATCTGCTGGCGTTATCGGCAATATTTCAAATAACGAGCGTCTTTGGTAATTATATTCGCTTGGTTCCGGTGTTTGTGCGTAAATACTTATTGCTATAAAAGTTGCCGCAAATAATAATATTATTTTTTTCATATTTTTTTTGTATTTAAATTAAATATTTAATGTAAAAAATAGCCACCTGATATTTGCAAGTGGCTATTTTATTATTCTGTCTTTACGGAACAAGACTTATTACAGGGCTTGTTCCATCATCTGATCCTGCTAAGCGGGATGTTCCTGTATTTGGAGATGCTAATGCTCCGCCATTAGCTTTCCAATTCGCCATACAACGGAAACGGAATTGTACTTCACCTGTTTCAATTTTTTGCGTAAATGTATGAGTAGAATTTACCTGTACATTGGTATTACCATCTGCATTCATTGCATGCGTATATGTAACGTCGCCAAGTCCTGCAACATTTTCTGTTGTAGGTTGTCCAACGACTTTCCATTCTCCATCGTCATAACATTCAAGCATCCAGTATTTATGACCTGTTGCAGATGTTCGTGTGAGATATTTAATATTGATTTTAGTTCCGGGTCGCAAATTTGTTACGGGAACTTTGAACAACCAATAATCGCCTGTCCAACCGCCATTAATGTAAGGATGTCCTGTTGTTCCTACTATTCTTACTCCAACATTAGGGCTTGACGGAAAATTATCCAATCCTCCTTCGGGTATATAACTTATAGTACTTGTTCCTGTAGCCGTAGCTGCGCCTGTTCCCGATTTGATAGCATTACCTTCGTTTGTTTTGAATTGCGATATGTAAGTTCCTGCATTATAGTGAGCGGCAGAAAATTCCCATGCAACAGGAGTTTCAAAGCCTGTCATTTCACCAAGTTCATCTTGTTCGATGGTAACTGTGTAAGTGAAGTTCACAGGATCAACAGGCGATGATATTGTAACAGTACCTACACGCAACGCTCCTGTGGTATTTTCGCTGACATTCAGCATTGCCGCCGTTTCTGTTGTTGATGATACCGTAATCCAACTGTCGTTTGAAACAGCCGTCCAAGCAATATTTGCATCAACAGCGCAATTTATAACTTTAGGCAACTTTGAGATTCCATATAATACGGTCGGAACTTTCAGATAACTTCCTGCTTCCTGACGTATTGTTATTTCTCTCCTGATATTTGGATTATCAATATAGAAAAACGTTATTAATGCTGTTCTCTGTGCATCTCCCATATTCTTTAATGCATCAATTTTTACGCTATCGCCTTCTACTCTTATTGCAGTAAGCCAATCTACTATGCCAATCTGATCGCCATCTTCATCATTGCTGGTGCTGTCTCCTATTTTAATATCCCATTGAACATTGGATTTGACAAATAGGAAAAATGATTGGTCAATAACTCCCGAAATATCAATAGTTGATTTTTCTTCTTTTACGCCTTGTTCATTACGCACGGTTACCGTGATATAAGGATTATTTTCTTTCTGAGTAACTGTAATCAACACAGGTTGTTCTACGCCTCCTGCAATGATTTTAAAATATGCTTTGCGTTGCGTAATATCATCGTTTGCTTTGGCAATAATTCTAAATATGCCTTCATCTTTTCCAGTTTTCGGAAATGCTTCACACCATTTATATTCTTCAAGCGGAACTATCTCCCATTCGCCTACTGCTCTTACCGTATAGAAATGATACGGTGTTGCATTGTTATATGCGGTATGTTCTATTATCAAATTAGAATAGTCTTCTTCAATAAAGAACGATGGCGCAGGTTTTACATCATCCGATTCGCATGATGTAAACATTGTTGCTGCAATACAAAAAATTGTAAGCAACAAGATATTCATTTTAGTAAAAAAATTAAATTTTTTCATAGTATTAATAATTTTAATATTTATTCTTATTTTCAATTTCATAATTTGTGATTAATTAGTATTTTCGTATTTGTTTCAAAACAATATCAGGGTAATTACTTATAATAGCATCGACTTTGAAATCCAGCATTTGCTTAATATCGTCGATTTTATCAACAGTCCATACCACAATTTTCATTCCTAAATCACGACATTTTTTTAAAAGATTTTCATTTACAAGCGAAAAATGCGGACTATAATATACAGGCACAAAATTAAGTTTTTCCATATTTATTTCAAAATCATTGTCTTTATTTTCTACATTGTAAGATAATTTTATGTCAGGATACTTTTCATGCAAATAATTCAATGTACGTGGGTCAAAACTTTGTACTACAAGCCTGTCATTAATATTCTTGGACAATAAAATTTCCATAGCCAAATCGCAAAATTCTTGGTAAGAGGGAGAAAAAACATTATCTCTGCCTTCCGCCGATTTTATTTCTATATTGTACAATACAGGAGAAATTTTGTTTGCTACCGTGTAATTTTCAACAGAATCTATCAAATCTGAAACCAGAGGTTTATGAGTTTTTATTTTCTTCTGTGTTGGAAAATCGGGATGTAATTTCATACCTGTTTCATATTTTGCAATTGAGTCATAGGTCATGGAATAAAGCGAATAATGTTTTGCTTCTTCTTTTTTAATTTCCGCTCCATCCGGACGTGTTACAAATTTGTAGTTCATCCAAGGGTCGTGTGAAACAACAACTTTTTTGTCCTTTGATATATTCAGGTCAAATTCAAGAGCGCTTACACCTAAATTAATTGCATGAATCATTGCATCAACAGTATTTTCGGGCATAAGTCCTGCGCCGCCTCTGTGCGCTTGAACGTCTATAGAATGTTCGAGCAACAATGAATCTGCATAAATTCTTCCAAAATTATCTTTTACAACTATATTTATTTGCTTGGCGTTTTCTTCGGGATTAGCGGCAAAATACCAATATGTACGATTATCGTTAATATATTTACGTTTTGACTTGTCGCGGTAAACCTCAATTTCTTGCAGATAATAAGGCGAAACATCAAAAACTTTATCTATGTTTATTTTTTTGCCATCTTGATAACATTCTACCGTCCTGTTTTCGTCCCAATCCCAAATTGCCGCTACTATCTTATTGGGATGATATTTGGATTGTCCTTTGTTGAATATTTCCATCTGATAGTTGCGAGGTTTTCCAACAGATTTGTAATACCACGAAAATTTCTTTCCATCCGATTCAAAAACCTTATATCCGCGTGGCGTTCCATCATCATTGTGATATCCAACCCATAATGAACCATTTATGGCGGCGATATTGTTTTCAAAGAAATTCGGATTTATTTCAATGTTATGGTTTCTGTGCAAGTGTCCCGACAAAACATTAACTTTATAATCACGGCAAACATTAATTAATTTTTCGCCGTTTATCATTATTTTGTTTTTACTATCCCACCATCTTGCAAACGGTGCATGCATCGCAATAATGACATGAGAACCTTTGGGAACATAGTTGAGATATTTTTTCAGCCAATCAAGTTGATTTTCGGTTATCGCTTCCTTATAATTACGTCTGGTGTTGTAAATAATGTTATCCAAAACCACAACATAATCTTTTCCGATATTGAAGGCGTAATAATTTGGGCCGAACATTTCGCGATATTTTTCGGCAGATGCATAATCATCTCCTTCAATACTTTGGTCATGGTCGTGATTTCCTATGACAGGATAAATTGGAGCTTTCACTGTTGAATTGAGTTTTTTTATCGGTTCAAACAGATTAAAAGCATCCCACACAATATCGCCTAACATAATGCCTGCTACTGTTGTATGTGTATTTTTACCATATTCCTCTATAGTATTTTTAATGTCAGGAAATATTTGCGTTTTATATTCGTCAAAATGTTCATCCGTTTTTGGCTGAGGGTCAGCAATTGCAACAAGCGTATAATTTTCGGTATTTCCCCATTTTATAAGGTCAAAATCATATTTCTTGATTTTAACATCGAATTTTTTGTAGAAAACAGGCGTACCGCTATCAAATTCGGCTGTATAACCTGCTGGAGTTGCAATATAAATAAAATCGGCATTGATGTCAGCATCAAGTACAAATTGACCTTTTTCATCTGTTACCGCAAAATTCTTTCCATCTGTTACAACAACATTTGCAATATTTGTTTCACCTGACCTTACTACGCCTGTTACTTGTTGAGAATATAAATTTGCAACTAATAACAAATACAACAGTGTAACTATAATCTTTTTCATCTTATAAAAATTTGTTTTTTACCAGTTTCCTGTTATTGCTTTTTTACTCCACCACATTGGCGTTTTCATATCGTTGTCTCTGGCATTCATATTTTGCAACGCTGCATTTGCATTTACCGAATTTGTAGCCATTGTAGTATTGGGATAAGCAAAGCGTGTAGGTAAAATATGGTCGTTGAGCGTTCCTGTGCCGATAATCAAATCGGGAAAACCTGTGCGGCGATATTCGTGCCATGCTTCCATTCCAATCCAAAATAAGGCAATATATTTTTGGTTTGCAATAAGTTCTTCTATATCAGCATCACTTTTTGCAAGGTCAAAAATCACTTCTGGTCGCTGAAGAAATGCAGTAATATCGGCGCTTGCGATAACATGAGGAACTGTCATATATTTACCATATCCTGCCCATTTTTCTATTGAAGCGGTAACAGCATTTTCATAATAATTTTTCGCGGCATCTTTGCCTCCACTTATAAAACCTTTGAAAGCGGCTTCGGCAAAAATAAATTGTACTTCGGCATAATCCATAAAAATATAATCGCCATCATTTCGTACAAAGACTTCATAATTAAGTCGCGCTACTCCTGATGTTGTTCTTTCTCCAATAGGACATCCTGCAACAGCGCCTTTCCAGCCTCCGCTTCTCATAACTCCATAAACAGGAAGACGAGGATCAACGTAAGCGCCGCCATCAAAAACCGTCATTTTTATTATCTGTTCGGTAAGATGACGCCCTGCAGATGTAAATGATGATTCGTCATAATCTACTCTATTGAAGTAATATAAATAAGGGGCTGTTCCTGAAAATACACATTTGGCATTGTCGGCATTTGATTCAAAAACAGGATATGTTAAAGGATTATTCAGAATTTCCTGAATTTTTGCAACAACAGGCAATTCGTCGTTTCTGCCGCTTACTCGCATCAACAAACGCAGATACAATGAATTATTGAATTTACGCCATTTTGTAAGATTAGCTCCATACATGTTATCAATAGAAGCGGAAAAATACGGACTGTCTGACTGATACAATATATTTGCCTGTTCCAGTTCAGCAAACATTTGTTCGAAAACTTCTTTTTGCGTATCAAATTTAGGTTTCATATTACCTATATTTGCCTGAAATGCTTCGGAATAAGGAATATCGCCAAACATGGATGCAAGTTCGGACATGTAAAATACTTTCCATGTAAGAGCCAACGCTTTGAATATGTCGTCATTATCTCTTTGGGCGAGTTGGTACATGTGATTTGCATTATTGGCTTTTGCCGCATAAAAATTCCATCTGTTTGCCCAGTTTCCATCCGCTATACTGTAAATATTTTCGTTACGTGTTGTGCCTCCTGCAAATGTGGTATATTGAATCAGTTCATTATTCCAGAACCATGTGCTATATGTCCAATCGTTAGCGCCTCCAGCAAGTATTGGCACAAACATATTTGATGGTTTTGCCGAGCCAACAGAAAATCCGTTAGGATTTGTGTTGGTTTCTATAAAGTCTGCTGTACAAGCTGTCATGCAGGTCATTATAGTTATAAACAATGTTAATTTTTTGATATTTTTCATGATAAATATTTTAGAATTGAAGTTTAACATTAATACCATAAGTACGAGTCATAGGAAAGGTCATAGGTTCTATACCTGGCATGATATTTGTACCGTTTACAACAGCCGTTTCAGGATCGTATTGAGGGAAATCGGTTATGCAGAAAAGATTTGTAGCAAATATTCCTACACTTGCGCCTTGCAAAATTTTCAGTTTTTCACACAATTTTCTTGGTACCATATAATCCAGACGTACTTCCTTGAATTTGAAATAAGATGTGCTGAATGTATTTTCACGCGTATTGTCTCGAATCCATTTAAAGTTTGTATAATAGTTCTGCACATCTTTTATGATTGTTGTATTTTTCTTGTATGATACCGAACCATCGGGATTAGTTATAGCGTTTACTCCATCAAGCATCATGCCATCGTATCTGCCCTCGAGCGAGTTGGTAAGTTTACCAATATAACTCAACGAAAAATTGGTTACCGAATAAGCATTGCCGCCATATTGCCATGCAAAAGTCATTCCAAGACTAAAATTTTTGTATCTGATTGTTTGAGTCATACCTGCTTTCCAATCAGGATTTACTTTTGCTATCCTTGATTCAGGATTTTGGTCTAGAATTGGATTACCCGTACTTTCTGTAATCAGTTTCATTCCCGAACAATCTATTTGCTTTCCGTTATCGTCAATATAGTATGAACCTTCGGGAGCTTTTTGATAATCTCGTCCGTAAATCCAATACATTTCTTCACCTATAAACGAATAAATATAAGTACGACTGCCTATTGTTGTTGACGTTAGAAGTTGAAAAGGTGTTACAGGATCCCAATCTTCTGTCATTGATTTAAGAACACTTTTGTTTTTTGCCCAGTTTACATTCATAGTCCATGTAAAATCTTTTGTTTTAACAGGTACAAAAGTAGCTTCTATTTCAATGCCTGTATTCAAAATTGTGGCTACATTAATATTCATCCTTGATGCGCCTGTTATTTGATCAATAGGTACATCCACGATTTGGTCTTCTGAAGGAGATCTGTATAAGGTAATATCAATGCCCACACGGTTTTTTAGAAATTTCGCTTCCAGTCCTATCTCATAATTAGTTATATTTTCAGGTTTAATATATAAATATTTCATTGAGCCGGGTAATTGATACCCTCCGGGGAAACTTGAATTTGAATATACATCATACAGTTGATAGGCTTTAGTATCATTACCAACATTTGTGTAGGCTAAACGTAACTTTGCAAAATTTACAACGGGCAATTTCTCTTTAAAATTAAAAGTATTGTGCAATAATATACTTGCTGTAATCGAAGGATAAAAATATGACCAATTATCTTCATATAGCGTACTTGTCCAGTCGTTGCGTGCTGTGATATCAAGAAAATAAGTATCCATCCATCCCAAAGTAACCAAACCATATAAACTGTTTTTTTTCTTTTTAGCGTGAGTACTGCTTATGGTGGCAGGATGTTCTTGTGTACCATTGTTTAAAGAATAGAAATAATCTTGTTCAAGAGCTTCTATTATTCCCTTCGTATTATTGTATTTATTTGCCGTATGCGTTCCTCCAAAATATGCTGTAACAGATAATCTTTCATTAAACAAACTGTTGTTGTTATATTTCAGCATGAAATCCAGATTGAAATCAATATCTCTAATTGTTTGTTCGCTATAATAACCATTTATGTATGCAGGAGTTAATTTAGGTCTCATCTTTTGTCTAAATTCATTATTTACATCAATATAACCTTTCA
The DNA here is from genome assembly GCA_031274595.1 of Prevotellaceae bacterium. GTDB lineage: Bacteria > Bacteroidota > Bacteroidia > Bacteroidales > UBA932 > JAIRKV01. The sequence goes on from JAISPX010000049.1 coordinate 8,980, forward strand.
AATCAAGTTGAAGATTTTTATGAAGTTTTATATTTAAAGATGTATTTGCAATAATACGATCTTTATCTATAGGGTTTAACGCTTCATGCAAGGTTTGATAAGGATTCCACGAGTCGGAAGTCGTAGGATAAACTAATACTCCATCTTTTAAGTTTTTTTCGTTATAGCGACCTTCAAAATATTCGGTTTTCCATGTTTTATTAATATCATTCACATTATATCCCCATACCAACTGATACATTACATTTGAAGGGTCATAACCGCTTATTGGAACATTATCGCTGTAACGCCGATTGTAGGTAACCTTTGCGCTTAAAGAAATATATTTGTTGAGTTCTTGTTGCATTGTAAGTACAAAATTTTGAGTTACGCTTTTGGTATTAGGCGTTATCCAGTCGTTACGCGTGTCGGTGAAAGAAAAACGTCCAGAAAATCCTTTACCGTTGTTTCCATCAATAGTTATGCTGTTCTTAAAAGTAACTCCTGTTTGGAACAAACCTGTGTACCAGTTGTCGGCATACACAAAAGGAAGTTTTGTATAAGTATCGTTATCCCAGTCGCGCGAAGCATAAAGATAACGCATTTTGTCAGGACTGAATTTTTCGCCAAAAGCATAACGATTGTAGGAATTTCGACTTACGGCAATTCCATCGGGAGCTTTATCGGCAGGAACTGTCCAGAAACAATAAGGATTTATGGCATCGGTACTTGGTCCGTATTCTCTTTGGAAATCGGGCCAAAAGCCTGCTTTTTCAAACGAAACAGCAGAATTAACAGTTACGCCTATTCCTTTTTGTTCACGTCCTTTTTTTGTTGTAATGACAATTGCTCCTCTTGATGCTAAAGATCCATAAAGAGCCGCAGCTGCAGGACCTTTCAAAACAGTAAGATTTTCAATATCATCCGGATTAATGTCGTTTGCGCCATTACCAAAGTCAACCGAAGCATCTGCATTTGCATAATTTGCTCCGCTACCGCTTGCAGTTGGTTTTGTATTAAAAATAACTCCATCTACAACAAACAGCACATCATTATTACCAAAATCCAATGAATTGTCTCCACGTAAAGTAACGCGTCTGCTACTCATCGGTCCTGTACCTCCGGACGATATCTCCAAACCTGCAACTTTACCTGACATAGCATCGAGCCAGTTGCTTTCTACGGTTTTAACAAGATCATCGCCTTCAAACTTTGTTACGGCATAACCCAATGCTTTTTTTTCGCGTGTAATACCCAAAGCGGTTACTACTACTTCGCTTATTTGTTCGACATCAGATTCCATAATAACATTGACTATGCTTTGTTTCCCCACGACAACTTCCTGAGTTTTATATCCTAAAAACTGGAAAAGCAAAACAGCGTTTTCGGGTACTCTCAACGTATATTTTCCATCTAAATCAACAGAAGTACCAATACTTGTATTTCCTTTCACCGAAACATAAGCCCCGGTTAAGGCTGTTTGTCCATCACTGTCGTAAACAGTACCTGTAACAACTTGTTGCGCCGTTGCTGTTAGTGTAAAATAAAGCGCGACAAGTGTTGTTGTAAATAATTTTTTAACCATACTGATTTTTTTATTCATATTATTAATAATTTTCAGATTATCATTGCATTAATGTTGAAAATGCTTTAGGGCGAGTCATAGTTTCGGTATATTCGTTTCCAAAACCATCCGTAACTTTTATAGTCAAAGTAGATGTTGGATTTGATGCTTTTACACGAAACATGTGAGTTGTATTGTTTGTTACAAAAGAACTTGTTGGTTCAGATTTTCCTACTTCAAAACGTTTTGCTTCATAAGAAATAATATGCAGAGGATCTTTTGCGCTGATACGTGTTACGTTAAGCGGCGTTTCTCCTTCTTTTACTTCAATTGTCCATGCAGGGTCGTGATTCCAAACATTTATCAAAACATAATTATCGGTACTTTCATTAATATATTCGCCGGCATAAATTGCTTCAAACAATACTTTGTGCGCATCTGAAGCATTTGGAGTATATTTTTCCGCTGTTATTTGTATTTCATTGCGGTCGTAAGTTCTAAACTGTTTTGTTTTCGGATAACCAATACTTTTGTAATACCATTTTATATCACGTCCTGATATTTCATAAACTCCGTATCCTCCAGGCTCTCCATCTTTGCAAATGTGGTTTCCGGCATATCCATTTTTGCCTGTCCACCACCATGTAGCACAAACAGCGCCTGTATTATGTTCAAAATGATTACCTTCCATGACATTATAATTAAGGTGAGTATGACCAGTGAGATAATGCACTGTAGAAAATTCAGCAAAACAATTTCTCAATTCTGTTCCGTTCTGCAATGCCAGCGAATGTGTCTGATTTCCTCCGCTTATGCCTACTTTGTAAAGAGGGCAGTGCATTGCAACTATAACAGGCGTGGTTTTGTCGGTAATTGTTGCAAGGTCTTTTTTCAGCCATTCTATTTGTTCGGTAACAATCTTTTCATTATAATTTCTGTCGCCCGTAGCGCCTTGAACGCCTCCTGTATTGATATATTCAACATTATCCAAAACTACATAATGAATTTCACCTATATTGAATGAATAATACGTGGGACCTACAACAGTTTTGTAAGTTTGTTCTGCCAGCCAGTCGTTTGCAATATACGGATTATTATCGTGATTACCAATAGTATTAAAAAGCGGACATCCTATAGATTTTATTGATTGAATATAATCGGGTAAAGAATAATTATTGTCATACCAATAAGCATCCCAACTCATGTCGCCAAGAGTAAGACCATAGATTTTTTTGTTCAATATGCCGTATTGGACACACATATCTTTTGTTTCTTTAAGAAAGTTTTGTTCAAATTGGCTCAAGTCGTTATTACGATTTGCCAAATGCAAATCAGCCATAGCCAAAAGCGTATATTCGGATTGGTCTGTCTGAGTCAGACTAAAGTTTTTTTGTTCAACCACAGTTTGTGATTCTGTAAGGTAATCGTAGAACTGCGCCATACTGTTTAATAACGGCGCTTCGTATCCCGAAGGAACAGATATGAATACATAACCGTTTTTCTTTTCGGACGATAAGTAATAAATACCGTTTTCGTCGGTAACAGTTACTTCAAAGCCATCGGAAACAACAACGCCAGGAACGCCAGCTCCGTTGCAATAAACAACGCCTTTAACGTTTTTGCCTGCAACGTCCGGAATATTCAAATTAGCAAGAATTATTACATTCAAATAATTCAGCGCTTCAGTGATATCCCCGCGCGTTACATAAAAAGCATAAATTGCGGTATTCATTTCATCAGGAACTGTGAATGTAACCGAATTGCTTGTTACGGAAGTTACCGAAACGGTAATGTTTGTGGAGTTGTTTGCCTTAAATGTAAGAATGTCGCCAATTTCAAATCCGCTTCCCATAATCGTTACCTGCGCTCCCTTGTAAGTTTCAACTACAGGAGGAATTATTACACCTGTAATATTGAGAGTAGTCATTGTTAAACTTTCGTCTTCCTTGTCGCAACTTGTAAATCCACAGGTAATGACAATTACTGTTAATGCCATCATTAGACATAATTTTAATTTTGATTTTTTCATTTTATCTATTATTTTATAGTTTTATATATTTATTAAAAATTCATGTAATTTATTAAAAATCATAAAATTGTATTTTGTATTTATCTGCAATAATTTCATAATTTACAACTTAACAATTCGCTTTTTCTTTTTTCCAAGTTGTAGCACAGAATACAGCCCCTACAATACTTGCAACTGTAAACATCCAAAAAGTTGCATCCCAACCGTTAGATTGAGAAACTGCTCCCATAACTATTTTTGCCAGCACTGCATCTCCGAGAAGATAACCAAACAATCCCACAAAACCTGCGGCAGTACCTGCTGCGTTTTTCGGAACAAGATTTAATGCCTGAACGCCAATAAGTGCAACAGGTCCGTAAATGCAAAAACCTATTTGGCAAAGTGACATATAAACAACAGTGCGACATATCGCTGCAGGGTCGCCGCCAAAAGTTTGCGCAAACCATTCCGCAACAGGCATTGCCTGCCAATAAACCAAAATTCCTATAAGCACCAATACCATATATATAACGTTAGCAGGAGCGCAACGACCCTTGAAAAATTTTGCTGAAATCAATCCGCAAATTATTGTTCCCGGAACTCCTGCATAGTTGTGTAACGAAAATGCCAAATTGCTTTGACTTGAATTCATGATATTCATTTCCTGCAAATAAACAGGCGCCCAGTCGCTTATGCCGTAACGTATGAGATAAACAAATGCATTTGCAACGGCGATAAGCCAAAGTATTTTGTTTTTGAAAATATAATCAACAAAAAGACGCTTGAAAGGAATTTTTATTTCTTCGTCTTTGGCGTTTTGTTTTCCCGAAAAGTCATTGCGATATTCGTCAATAGGAGGAAGTCCGCACGATTGCGGAGTGTCGCGCAAAGCCCACCAACAAAATCCAGCAAACAAAATAGCAACCAGACTCGGAAATATAAAAGATGCACGCCATGTTTGTTCTATTCCTAAAACCAAGAATATGCCGACACCTAAGGTTACAAGTAAACCTAAAGACCCACTGCCAATAGTGTGAGACGTATTCCATACGGACATCTTAAAACTTCGTTCGTTTTGCGAAAACCAATGCGCCATTATTCTTCCGCAAGGAGGCCAACCCATTCCCGACAGCCAACCGACCAACAACATAAGCGAGAAAATTATAATCACATTGTATGTTATATTATTTGCGTTAAATGGAATTAATCCTGCGCCTATCATCAAAAAGGATGATAGTATTAGACCTATTACAAGAAATTTTCGGGCGTCGCTACGGTCTGAAATGCTTCCCATAATAAATTTACTGAATGCGTAAGCTATGGAAATAGCAGAACCTGCAATACCGACACTTGCTTTGTCAAGCAAACCGTTTTCTATCATTCCCGGCGCTGCCAGCGATAAATTTTTTCTTACCAAATAATATGCAGCATAACCGAAAAATGCTCCTAAAAATACTTTTAAACGCATTTTTTTGTAGGTCGTATCTATTTTTCCCTTTTCAATCAGTGGTTTATATGCCGGAGGCTGTAAAAGATTTTTCATAAAATTATTTTGGCTGCAAAATTATTACTTATTTATTTAATTAATGTTTCAATAATATTAAAATTATGTTTATATCATTATATAATTTCTCACTATTTCGCTGTATGCTTTTATCTGTTCATCAATCCACGATTGGTCTTTTTTCATTTCTTCTGACATAATTTCGGCAATGCGAGGCGATATTTTCAATGCTTCGCGGGCATCAATGTATTGCAGACGTACGCGACGTGCAAGTACATCATCTAAGGTACGCGCCATTTCTTTCCTAATCGCCCAAATCACTTCGGCAACAGTGTAATCGTACTTTGATGATATTTTTTCTGCATATTTTGGATTTTCGTTTGTTAATTTTACAATTTCGGGTTCATCACTGCCGTAAACATACAAATGATTTTTAAAGTCAGGATTTTTACGATAACCGTGAATATGTAATTTTTTGGTAATACATTTTCTTTTTTCAATCAATCCAATGTTAATTGCCTTATTTATAGTATCCTGTGCCATTAATCGGTATGATGTCCATTTTCCGCCTGTTATTGTTATAAGTTTACTGTCGGAAACTATAATTTTGTGACTTCGTGAGATTTCTTTTGTTTTTTTTCCTGCTTTTTTGGGCGCTGACAATGGACGTTGTCCTGCAAATACAGATAAAACGTCGTTGCGTGTAGGCGCAGGATTCATATACAAACCGGCAGTTCTCAGAATGAAATCAATTTCCTGTTCCAATGGTTTGGGTTCACTTTCGGGTATTTCGCGCAGGATATCTGTTGTACCGACAACAACCTTATTGTGCCATGGAACGGCAAACAATACACGTCCATCGCCTGTTTTTGGAACCATTATTGCATAATCGCTTTGTAAAAACTTCATATCCAATACTATATGTACGCCTTGACTTGGTTGTATCATTTTTGGAGTGTTCGGTTTATCCATTTTTATTATATCATCGATAAAAATACCTGAAGCGTTAATTACTGCTTTTGATTTTACGTCATATTGTTTTCCTGTTTCTTTATCGGTAACTTTTACACCTGCAATTTTACCGTCGGCGCTATGAATAAGAGAATCTACAGATGCGTAATTTACAGCACAACCTCCGTTTTCGACACAGGTTTGTGCAAGATTAACAGCCATTCTTGCGTCATCAAATTGTCCATCATGATACATAATTCCGCCTTTCAGATTTTTTTCGACAGACGTAGGAATATATTTCAACACTTTCTTTTTCGATATAAATCTGCTGCGTCCGTATCCAAAACCGAATGAAAGAATATCATAAAAAGTCAATCCGCAAAAGTAAAGCAAATTATCCCAATATCTGTAGTTTGCAATAACAAAAGACTGGTCTTTTACTAAATGCGGAACGTTTGCTTTCATTCGTCCGCGCTCGCGCAAAGCTTCCAAAACAAGCATTACATCTCCTTTTTGCAAATAACGGACGCCGCCATGTACTAATTTTGTACTTTTGCTTGATGTAGATTTTGCAAAATCATCTTTCTCAAATAATACTACATTAAATCCCCGTGTTGCCGCATCTACGGCGCACCCGAGACCTGTTGCCCCTCCGCCGATAACTATTACATCCCATATTTTGTCCGAGTCTGAAATTTGCAATATTTGTTTATCTCTATTCATCTATATTTTTATATTTTTAATTTTAACTTTCAAAACAAAATGATTTTGCTTTCATTTTTACTGCAAATTTATAGATTATATTTTCATATAAACAAAAAATATCTTATTTTTCGATTTAAAATTTGCATAAATGTTTCATATTGTTTCGTTTTGATAAAAATATTAAGTGTTAAAATTTTGACATCCTATTTATATTTTTTTAGAAAAAATATTGATTTATATACAAATATAATCTCATATTATTTAATTCTTATAATTATATTATTTTGAAATGAAATTTATTTATTATTTTTGCCAAATACTAATTATACAAAATTATATATGACTCTTACAGAAAGACATTCGCAAATTCTTGATATATTGCACAAACAAGGCTCCGTATCTGTTTTGGATTTGGCTAATCAATTAGATGTTTCAAGCGTAACCATACGTAAAGATTTGAGTTTCCTTGAACAAAAAGAATTGCTGTATCGCACGCACGGCAGCGCAATACTTATCAATCCGTATATCAACGACAGACATGTTAACGTTAAGGAAAAACTGTACATGGAAGAAAAACGATTGATTGGTATTCGCGCAGCAGAATTAATAACGACTAACGATTCTATAATTATTGCTTCGGGAACAACAATTCATGCTTTTGCTCGTCAGATTCAAACAAAAGAACATCTTACGGTTATTTCGGCGGCGTTGAATGTTACAAATATTTTGGCTCGCAATAAAAATATAGATATTATTCAACTCGGCGGTTTTGTACGTAATACTTCTTTATCAACTGTAGGAAACTATGCGGAAAAAATGCTTGAAGATTTTTCATGCAGTAAACTGTACATTGGCGTAGATGGAATTGATTTGGATTATGGTTTGACTACAACAAATGCAATGGAAGCAACTCTTAACAGAGTGATGATGAAAGTGTCGCAAAAAACTATTGTACTTGCCGATTCATCAAAGTTCGGACGGCGTGGATTCAGCAAAATTTGCGATTTAAATTCTGTTGACCACATAATTACAGATAAAAATATTTCGCAAAAAACGCTTGACGGATTGCACGAACATGGAATTGAAGTTTCGATAGTGTAATAATGCAGTTACAAAACGGAACTCGCGGCATTGGACAGGAGAATACATTTGTCGCTAAAAAGATTGACCAAAGCGAAGATAAAGCCAACGAAAAATAAGGTAACGAGCAAGTTACAAACGCAGAAACGCCATCAATACCGAAAAGGTTGCAAGAATACAAGCAGGCAATTGGCGAAAGGCTTGTTATTGCAAGCATACCGAAATACGACAGTGAAAATAAATCGAAAATGTTTAAAATATGACTTATTCTCCAAAGCAAATAGTTGTCCAAAATATTGAAATATTGAATTATAGTAGTGCCCCCTCTGCAAGGCAAAACAACTGTAGCATAATACTAATAATCAAAAAACCATTAAGCGCACCTTGATGCTGGTTAGTATTAAAACCGTTGACCGAGAGACTTTACGAAAAACGAACTTAAATCGCAGCAATTGTATAGCATCTACGTTTGCAGCAAAATTGACTTAGTAATGAGCGACTAATTACTTTTTCTCTTTTTCTTTTGCTTGTATTTTTTCTTCTTCCGATGTAGTTATTGCTGTTTCTTTTCCCAAATAGTTTGGGAGTTCCATACCTGCCATTTTAAATAAATCGTTTAGCGGAGGTACGGCATTCATTAATCCCGAAATGAAATTGGCTGTGGCTGTTTTTTCGCCTTTTGCGTTGCCGTCCCACACGGTAATTTTATCTATTTTGATATTTTTAATTGCTTCGACCTGTGTTTTTATAAGTTCAGGAAGTTTTTCGGCAATCAGGTAAGTAACTGCATTTCTGGAATCGCCGCCGGCTGAAATAACCAATTGCTTATAGCCTTCTGCTTGCTTCGACAATATTTCGTAAATACCTTTTCCTTCGGCTTCCATCTTAACAAAAATAGCATCGGCTTCGCCTTTTGCTTTACGGCGAAATGTTTCAGCGTCTGCTTCGGCATCTATAATCGCTTTTTCTTTGTCGATTTCGGCGCTTACGATGATGTTTGCCTGTTGGGTTGCTTTTTCTCTTTCGGCGCGTGAAAGTTCGGCTAAGCGTTCGGCGATATATGCTTCTTCCATTGCTTTTGCCTGTTGTACTTTTTCGGCAGCAACGGCTTTTTTCATTGCTTCGGCTTCGCGTTCACGGCGTTCTGAATCCGAGTTGGCGATTATTATTTTAGATTGATTTTCTCCCGATACGGCGGTTGCATTTGCTTCTGCTGTTCTGATACGTGTGTCTCTTATTGTTTCGGCAATACGAATATCTTTATCTCTGTTTGCTTCGGCTTTACCTATTTCGCCGAAACGTTCCTGTTCGGCAACGCTCTTTTTTGCTTCGTTTATTGCTTTTGCGGCGGCTTCTTTTCCCAATGCTTCTATATATCCCGACTCGTCGCGAATGTCGGTAACATTTACATTAATAAGTTTCAAGCCTATTTTTCGCATTTCCTGTTCAACATTTTGACTTACGTTAATCAGAAATTTATCTCTGTCGGAATTAATTTCTTCGATATCCATTGTGGCTATAACCAAACGTAGTTGTCCAAAAAGAATATCTTTTGCTATTTCCTGTACTTTCTCCATCGACAGTCCCAATAAGCGTTCTGCCGCATTGGTCATATTTTCGGGTTCGGTAGAAATTCCTACCGTGAACCTACAAGGAACATCTATTCTGATATTTTGTTTACTCAATGCATTTGTAAGATTACATTCTATAGAAACCGGAGTTAAATCCAGAAAAGAATAACTTTGAAATACAGGCCAAATAAATGCCGCTCCTCCGTGAATACATTTTGCAGAACTGTGTCCGCCGCTTTTATTGCGTCCCGTTCTTCCGTAAACAACCAATATTTTATCGGAAGGACAACGTTTGTATCTTCTTAATATTGCTGAAAATGTGATAAAAAAAACCGCAACAATAATGATAATTAATAATAATCCCTGTTCCATAAATTTATGTTTTAATAATTAATAATTTATATTTTTTCAACTAAAAGAATATTTTCTTCTACAACTTTTATAATTTTTATTATATTTCCTGTTTTCAGAGCCTCGCCATCGGTAACGGCATCATATTCTCTGATACAATTTTGCACGCTTACCTGTATTTTGCCTTTACCTTCTTTGTTGGCTGGAATCGGCAAATAAACCGTTGCTGTCAAGCCTACTGTTTGTTCGGCAAATATATTTCCATCCTGCGCCATTTTACTCAACCAGTAAAAAATAAGCATAACGCAGGCAACAATAAAACTGCCCACAAAAGTAGATAAAACAACCAACCAGAATTGGCTTAAAATGGTATTGTAAAAAATGATATATGTCCAACTGAATCCTAAAAAGAAATTAATAAAATTTCTGAATGTGAACAATTGAAACGGCATGCCCGTACTGTCTTCTGTCGAAATATCATCAACGTTTCCCGAAAAATCGGAATCCGAATCCATTCCTGTAAAAGTCATAATCATCTGAATGATGAAAATAAGACTTGATGCGATAGCAATAACCCACGCTATTTGCTGTGCCAACGACATTGAATTCCACCATGTTTCCATAATTTGTAATTTTATTTGGATTACATAAACATTTATTGCGCAAAGGTAATATTTTTTCCGACAAAAATGATGTCTTGTGAAAACTTTACGGAAATAAAGAATTTTGTGTAAACGCAATATTTTCTAAACTTTTGCTATTTTTACAAATTATTTTGAGATACACAATGCTTTCCGAATTATTAAAATATTACATAGCGATTGAACTTATTCCGAATGTAGGCAGCGTTACAGCAAAAAAACTGATTGCTTATTGCGGTGGAGTTGAGGCTGTTTTTTTAGAAAAAAAATCGGCGATAAGCAAGATTTCTGGAATAGGAAATGTGCTTGTCAATTCTGTTTTGGCAAAACGCGATGAGGCGTTGCAAACAGCGGAAAAAGAAATAGATTTCATCGAAAAAAACAGAATAAAAACCTTTGTTTACACCGAAAAAGATTATCCCAAGCGATTACAACTCTGCGATGACAGTCCTGTTGTGTTTTTTGCCAAAGGAGACGTGGATTTTAACAATGCAAAATTTTTAAGCGTTGTAGGCACGCGAAAAGCAACCGATTACGGAACGGAAATATGTGAAAAAATTATTGCAGATTTGGCTGTAACACATAAACCTGTTATTGTCAGCGGACTTGCTTACGGAATTGATGTGTGCGCTCACAAAGCCGCTTTGCAAAATGGATTAAAAACAGTTGCAGTAATGGGAACAGGTCTTAATATTATTTATCCGTTTCAGCATCGAAACATAGCAAATCAGATATTGCAACAAGGCGCATTGATTACCGATTTTACATCGCAGGCAATATTTGACCGAACAAACTTTTTGCGGCGAAACAGAATTATTGCAGGTCTTGCCGATGCAACTATTGTTGTTGAGTCGGGCAAAAAAGGCGGCGCTCTTGTTACTGCCGATATTGCCGCATCATATAATCGCGATGTTTTAACGTTTCCTGCTCGCATTGGAGATGAATATTCTGCCGGTTGCAACTGGCTTATAAAAACAAATAAAGCCGCTTTAATTGAAGATATAAAAGATATTGAATATGTTTTGGGCTGGATGTCGAAAACCGGTAAACCTAAACAGTTGCCGTTATTTGATACGCTTAGCGAAAAAGAAATGTTGATAATAAGTCATCTCAAAAAAACAGATACCGATACAATTGATAATATTTTGCAGGAAACAAAAATTCCGATGTCTCAACTGTCGGCAATGCTTCTCACGCTTGAATTTGGCGGATATATAAAAAGCCTTCCGGGTAAATCATACTCGTTGAAAAAAATATAAAACAAAAAACATTTGAAAAAATGACAGATACTCATACTCACTTATATTTGGAAGAATTTGATAACGATTTTGATGAAACTATTGCAAGAGCGGAGGCTGTTGGCGTTGATACGTTTATTTTTCCTGCGATAGAAAAATCCATGTTTGAGAAAATGATTTCGGCTCAATCGCGTTATCCGCAAAAAATATTTTTATCCATAGGTTTACATCCTACGTCAGTTCAGGAAAAAACATATAAACAGGAACTTGATTTTGTTGAAAAAACCGTCAAAAATTTTCCTTTCGTCGCTATTGGCGAAATAGGAATTGACTGTTATTGGACAACCGAAAATATTGTTTTGCAACGATTGGTTTTTGAACGCCAGATTGAGATTGCCGCCGAATATAATTTGCCTGTAATTATTCACGCGCGAAATTCTTTTGACGAAATATTTTCAATTCTCGACAAGCGCAGAGATTTGGCAACGCGGGGAATTTTTCACGCATTTTCGGGAACTGTGGACGATTATGAAAAAATAAAATCATACAAAAATTTTTTATTCGGATTGGGAGGAATAATAACTTTCAAAAATTCGGGAATGATTCCGATTGTAGAAAAAATGTCGTTGGATGAAATTGTACTTGAAACCGATTCGCCGTACTTAACTCCTGCGCCGTTCAGAGGCAAACGCAACGAAAGCGCAAACATTATTTTGATTGCAAAAAAAATTGCGGAAATAAAAAACATAAACATCGAAACTGTTGCCGAACAAACAACATTAAATGCGAGGGAAATGTTTTTAAAGTGATTAGCCATTTAATGGCACTTTTAATTAATAAAAATGGGGAAGTTGTATTTTTTGTTATCTAAAACAAAGAAAAGTTACGGATTAAAAACAAATCGAATAACAAATATATTCTGCAGAAGATTAAAATGGCAGTGTCCACAAAACTGCGGACACTGTCGTTTACTAATTTTTAAATAATTCACTTAAAATTTAGCACCAAAACCTAAACACAATAAGACATTATCAAATTCTAATCCTGAAATGAATCTTGTTTTTATTTTTGAAGAAATAAATAATTCATATTTTGAGTTGTCAATAATATAAAATCTGACAGGAAAATGAATCCCCCACCTGTATCCGCTATAACGAAAATATTGGTCGTACCCATAAAATATATGGTCTGATATTTGCATTTCTCTTTCTTCTCCCCAATAATCTTCTTCTTTTTGTAAACTTAATCCGACACCAAGTTTAATCCATCTGAATTTATCGGGGAACGGAGTAAATATAGTCCCAACAGAGCTAAACATCTTTACATAATCATAGTTTTTACCGTAATGTGTTTTTGTAATGGCAAAATTGATATTAATACCTATATATTTCGATAACAAACGCTGATATTCTGTTTCCAATGCAATGCCGCCTATTATATATTTATCGTAGTTGTCCAAATGATTACTGAAATTTACTCCTGCTCCTATGCGAATAATGTTTTTTGCTTCGTTTTGCGCAAAAATATTATTGCATGAAAAAGTTATTGCAACAAACAAGATAATTTTATTCATCTTGAGTTTCATCTTCTGATATTTTTTTAATGTTTCTGATTAAAATTAACGGCAAAGTTGCATGTGTTTCTGCTGTTACCTGATACGTATAATAATTATTTTCCAATCTTACGTTTTCAACATTTCCCCGCGCTATGGTCAAAAGCACAATACCTGTATCAGGAATATCATCAAACAAATGACTGTTCAAAACAGCGCTTCCGTTATCTGGAATAACATCTGTTCTTCGTATGCTAATATCGGGATGGTCTTGCCCGAAAGCCATTGTGCCTGTCCATGTTACAACTATCACTACTCCGTTTTCATTTTTGTCGTCGGCATTCCATCGTAAAATAAAATTTTCGTAATAACAAAGAGGATACATATCTTCTTTTGTCAAAACAGATGGAGAAAAGATTTCTATTAGTTCGGGAACATACATGCTTACTGTTGTATCCGTGTCGGAAGATGAAGAACTTTGAGTGCGATTTGTGTTTTGTATAGAAAATTCAATGTTTTTACCATACAGTGATGATAAATCTTCTTTTTCTGATTTGTTCATCAAAGCAACATTACCATCAATTGATTTTATCTTCATTCCATTAGCCGAAACCGAAAAAGGATTTACATTTGTTTTATTCGATTGTTCTTCTGCTGTATTCTTATTTATACCGCTATAAGACGAATAAAATACATCCTGTAAAGGATCTACTTTTTGTGCAGAAACTACTGCATAAAAATCTTTCGGAGCATATATATCAATATATTTGCCTACATTTTCGGCAATAACAATATCGCTGCTCTGCAAATTCCAAAAATTATCTTTTTTGACTTTTATTTTAGAATCTTTATTGTCGATTATATTTGATTCATTTGTACAAGCTGTGAATATCGCAAGTACAGCAACGATTACAAAAAAATTACAGTTTTTTTTCATATTAATTATAGTTTATTAGTTATTAATTAGTGCCAAATATGGTTCGCGCCATCTTACATCATCATCATAAGATCCGTTTATGTACACGCTTCGCGATAATGCGCTTGTGTTAACATTAGGATCTGATATTAAGTTTACATTGTCCCAGTCAACACTATCATAATTATAATCGGATGATGCATTTTCTACAATTACATAATGCCCGTTCTCAACAGTTAAATAATACGAATGATGATTACCGGGTCCAGTTCCTCCATAATCACCTCCTGTACTACCCGATGAACCTCCTCCACCGCTACCACTGCTAGAACCTTCATATTTTGGTATTCCGTAAGCAGATATCCCACTTATGTGAAAACCACCTGTAATTGTTGGAGTTCCTGACCATACTATCTTGCGATTAAGAGCGTCTGTAACTGTTTCTATTTTAAAGGTCATTGCAGTTGGTGTACTGTACGGCAAGACAGGAAAATCGTGCAACCAATTACCAATAGTTACTCTGGCTCCAATATCATCATAAAAAGTAACCTTGCCTGAACATGCAGTAGTTGTTACATCTATCGTTATTTTACTGCATCCAAAAGGGGCGCTTTTTGTTTGGATATTAACAATGTCGGATAATTCTGTAATTGTCCCAGAATTTGTTTGAAAACAAAAAGGATGCCACGTTCGAAGAAAAACCGCATCAATATTAACTCCTGCATTCAACATATATTCAAGTTGTACAGTTGCTAACCCCATAGATTGATATTCGGTTGTGCTACAAGTCGGTAAACTATTTCCACCATCTCCTTTAGGACATGCAATACATAAATAACTTACAATTATTATTGTAAATAATTTTATTGTTTTTATTATTTTATTTTTCATTATATTACTTGTTTTAGTTTATTAAAAAAAACGTTGATGATTTTGTTTTCAAAGATTATTTTTTGAGATTGTTTTTGGAATGTTAAAATTGTTGTATTTCGCCCTTAGCAGGGCTACTTAGTAATAATCGGTTTTAGCGTAATTACAGAATGTTATTTTCATACGTAAACAATGTATTGTTGCCGCAAATCTTTTTAAAATTATTTTTAATTGAGGTTTTACCCCCCCCCCCCCCAAGCGCTGATAATCAATAAGTTATGGCGGCGGCTATTGGGTTTGAATAAACACAAAAAACTCCTGTGTTGCATAATTTGCCACAAACAGAAAATTTCAAGAATACTATTTATATACTCTCTCATTGTATTTTTAGTATTTTAGGCACAAATGTAAGAAAAGTAATTTAATCTGCAAAAATATTTTTATTATTTTCAAAAAATACAGAGGCGCAATTTAACTCCCCTGCAAATTTTCTATTACTCAAGTTCTATTGATATTATATTGATACTATTTCTCGTTAGAAAATGGAGCAAAAATAATTTTGCCTTGCATATAAATTTTAACGTTGCCGCTGTCTAAAAGGCTTATTTATATAATCTAAAAATAACAATCAGGACGCTAAAGCGAATATTTATTTTTAAAATATTTTCGTTAATCATATTTTATTTATACTTTCGCATCATAAAATTGTCATAACAAAACATACATGGATACTTCGGTGCTCGTAATATATACCGGCGGAACAATAGGAATGAAGCAAAACGCAAAAACAGGCGCGCTTGTTCCTTTTGATTTCAGCGAGATAGAAAAAGAAGTTCCCGAATTAAAAAAATTCAAATACAAAATAGATACACATTCATTCAAAAATCCCATTGATTCTTCAGATGTTCAGCCCGCATTTTGGGCAAATATTGCAACGGTTATAAAAAACAATTATGATTTATATGATGGATTTGTCGTTCTTCACGGAACGGATACAATGTCATATTCGGCGGCGGCATTAAGTTTTATGTTGGAAAATCTTGCAAAGCCCGTAATTTTTACAGGTTCACAGTTGCCTATAGATTCGTTGCGCACCGATGGAAAAGAAAATATTTTGTCGGCGATAGAAATTGCAGCATCACAACGCAACGGAAAGCCAATAGTTCCCGAAGTTTGCATATTTTTTGAAGACAAACTTTTTCGTGGAAATAGAACGACAAAACACAGCGCAGAAAATTTCAACGCATTTCGTTCATATAATTATCCGGCATTGGCAGAATCGGGAGTCGAAATCAAGTATAATTTGCCTGCAATAGCAAAGCCAAAATCGAACAAAGTGTTAAAAATTCACACCGAAATGGACACTTCGGTTATAGGTTTAAAAATTTTTCCGGGCATAAATTGTGATTTTATTGATAATATATTGAATATAAAAGGATTAAAAGGAGTTGTGATTGAAACATTCGGTTCTGGAAATACGCCTACATCCGAAAATTTTTTGACGAAATTTAAGTCCGCAATTGATAAAAATTTGATAGTTCTAAACATTAGTCAATGTCAAGTGGGAAGCGTAGAAATGGAACGTTACGAAACAGGTATTTTGTTTAAAAAAACAGGCGTTATTTGTGGAAAAGATATAACCTTTGAAGCAGCCATAACAAAAATATCGTTCTTGTTGGCTAATAATAAGACGATTACAGAAATAAAAGAAAATTTACAAAAATCATTGCGCGGAGAAATTTCTTAAAATTTTTCTGTGGTAATAATTTTTTTTGTAATTTGGCACCTTCAAATTAATGTATAAAGAGAAAAAAAAGTGAAATTTTAAAAATATTGAACTTAATAAAAAACAAACAAATTAAAAAAAAAATTAAATTTTAAAAAGCCATGAAAAGACTATTTATGTTTTTAGCAGCTATTGGAACAACCATTACTGCAAATTTAGCAATCGCACAAGATGCTGTAGCGTCGTTAGCATCAGAAGAAACCGCAGTTCCGCTACATCAGGTATTAAAGAAAAACTTTATCGATGGAGGTCCGTTATTTATGACGCCAATTATTTTGTGTCTTATTCTTGGTTTAGCATTTGTAATCGAAAGGATTATCTATCTAAACCTTGCAGATAACAACACAAAAAAACTTGTTGATGATGTTGAAAATGCACTTGTACACGGAGGCATCGAATCGGCAAAAGATCTTTGTCGCGACACTCGCGGACCTGTTGCAAGTATTTTTTATCAAGGTCTCGACCGCGCAAGCGAAGGCGTTGAAATGGTAGAAAAAGCCGTTGTGAACTACGGCGGAGTACAAATGGGTAAATTGGAAAGCAACCTTTCATGGATTGCATTGTTTATCGCTATTTCTCCATCATTAGGATTCTTGGGAACAGTTATCGGTATGGTACAAGCGTTCAACGCTATCGAAAATGCCGGTCAAATTTCTCCGACAGTTGTTGCAGCAGGTATGAAAGTTGCTCTTATTACAACCGTTGCAGGTCTTATTGTTGCTATTATTCTTCAGCTTTTCTATAACTATATACTTGCAAAAGTTGATGCTATCGTTAACAAAATGGAAGATGCATCAATTACTCTTGTAGATTTGGTTATAAAACACAAAAACAAATAAAATCATGTCGAGGAAAACATTAAACATAATAACTATAGTCCTGTTTGTTGTTTCTATTATTGTGGGAATATTTACATTTGCCAACAGCACCGCAATAAAAGACGGCGAATCGGGATTAGTTAATCCACTGTTCGTTTGGACGCTTTTGCTGTTAATTGTTACAGTGGTTTTAGCATTGTTGATGCCGCTTCCTGCAATACTTAAAAATCCAAAAATGTTGAAAAAGACATTATTTGTTATTGTGGGAATAGTTGTCGCTTTCGGCGTGGTTTATTTTTTATCTCAAGGCAATCCCGATGGCGAAACAATTTGGAGTACTTTAAATCCTGCACAAAAAGATGACTACCAAGCAGACTTTGTTGTTGCAAGCATGAATATAATTGCAGTAATAATTGCATTGGTATTGGCAGTTGTGGCTGTTTTATGGTCGGCTGTTAAAGGATTTGTAAAAAAATAATTTTGTAAAGAAAACAAACTATGGCAAGAAAAAAGAAAGAAATGCCCGAACTAAACGGCGCCGGTATGTCCGACATATCGTTTCTTTTGCTTTGCTTCTTTTTGATGACATCCAGCATGGATGAGAGTCTGGGTATAAATCGTCTTTTGCCGCCAATACCAGAAGGCGAACAAGAACAAATTCAAATTAAACCCCACAACGTATTATCCGTACTTGTTGATGGACAAGACCGACTTTCAGTAAATGCAAAAGTAATAGATATTAGGGATTTGAAAGATGCGGCTAAAGAATTTATTCTTAACCCCACAAGAGACCCTAACAAATCAAGCAAAAAAGAAGAACAAATAAATATACCGGGTAGAGGTACTGTTACGTTTGAAGTAACAGAAGCCGTAATTTCATTGCAAAATGTGCGCAGTACAAGTTACGAAAAATACCTGCAAGTGCAAGATCAGCTTACAAAAGCGTATAACGAATTGCGGAATGAAAAATCTATCGAACTATTCAACAGAAAATTTAGCGATTTAGATGATAAGCAACGCGAAGCAATTACGCAAATTTATAAGCAAAGGATATCGGAATCACCGCCGAAAGATACGCGTAAAAGAAAATAGGAGACACAAACAATGGCAAAATTTACAGGAAAAAAAGTAAAAAGACTTGCAGGATTCAGTACTGCATCTATGGGCGACATTGTGTTTATCTTGTTATTTTTCTTTATGGTAACAACCACAATGCGCGAAACAGATGTAAAAGTAATAACCAATGTTCCGAAAGCATCGGAAGTTGCCAAATTGGAACGCAAAGACCTTACTGTTTACATCAACATAGGAACTCCCATACCATCCGAACAGGCTCGATACGGTACGGATACGCGTATTTGTCTGGATGATGCAATTAAAACGATTGATGACATTCGTAATTTCATAGCATCTCGCCGTGAAGGTTTGGATGAAAAAGATCGTCCGCTTATGACAACTGCCCTTAAAATAGATAAAGAAACAAAAATGGGTATTGTGTCGGATGTTAAAGAAGAACTGAGACGCTGTCAGGCATTGAAAATTATATACAATGCGCTTAAAGTGGAATAAAAATTATTGATACGACAAAAAAAGAGGTGTTTTAACGCCTCTTTTTTGTTTTTATTTTATAAAAATGAAAAAAATATTATTAACAATTTCATGCATGGTCATGATTTTCAGTGCATGTTTTGCACAAAACAGTAAAAAACCCAAATATATCTTTTTATTTATAGGAGATGGAATGGGAATATCACACGTTACGCTAACCGAAGCCTATTTGGCAGACAAAGCGGGGAAAATAGGAAGCGAATATTTATCGTTCTCGAAATTTCCTTATACGGGATTTGCAACAACATATTCGGCAAGCAGTTTTACAACATGTTCATCGGCAGTAGGAACAGCATTCGCAACAGGATACAAAACAAACAATCTCATGGTTTGCATTGCTCCCGATTCTGTTACGAAACTTAAAAGCGTTTCGTATAAACTCAAAGAAAAAGGATTAAAAATAGGAATAAGTTCAAACGTTGGAATAAATCATGCAACACCGGCTGTTTTTTATGCAAATAATATCAGCCGTACGGCTTATTACGAAATAGGTCTTCAACTTTGGCAAAGCGACTTTGACTTTTTCGGCGGCGGAAGTTTTATGCATGACAAAGGTAAAGCAAAAGATAAACAATCATTGGAAGAAATAACCAAAAACAACGGATATGTGATTACTCGCGGGATAAAAGAAATAAACGAAATTCCTGCAAATGTAACGAAAGTTGTCGCTTTTTTCAATGAAGATAATAATGTGCAAAATTTATCGTATGCTATAAATCGAAAAGACGGTGAAGCAAAACTTTCGGATATTGTAGATGCCGAGATAAAATTTCTTAAAGCAAGAGAAGACAAAGGATTTTTCATTATGGCAGAAGGCGGAATTATTGATTGGGCTGCTCACGACAACGATGCAGCAGGGACAGTAAAAGAGGTTATTGATTTGTCAGAAGCAGTACAGGTTGCCGTTGATTTTTACAACAAATATCCCGACGAAACACTTATAGTTGTTACTGCCGACCATGAAACAGGAGGAATGACTTTGGCGCGAACGGGAGGAGGAAAACAAGGTTTTGCAAGCCTTGATGGACAAACAGGTTCAGTTGGAGTTTTAAGCAAAGAAAACGGCAGAGCGATTTGCGATTCAATAAACAATGTCGCAGGCGTAGGATTTAGCACAAAAGGACATACGGGAATTGTTGTGCCTGTGTATGCAATCGGCGCAGGCGCAGAATTGTTTACAGGAAAATTCGACAATACGGATATTCCCCGCAAAATTATGAAAGCCGCAGGATTTGAATTTTGATAAGTAACTTATCTGCAAATAAAATAACAACGAGGCTGTCTTAAAAGCCTCAAAAAAGCGATTGTCATTGCGGGCTTGACCCGCAATCTCCTAATTATCACATGCGATTTTTCAGGAGATACCGTGTCAAGCACGGTATGACAGCGTTGTATTCATCATTAACCACTAATTTTCAACTTTCAACTTTCAACTTTCAACTTTCAACTTTTCACTTAACAATGATATCCATCTGTCATAAGCGGCGTGGCTTTCTTTTTCGTTGTTTGCTTCGGGCGTTACGGTTATTATTTTTCGTAATGTAGCAAAGGCTTCGGTTTCGTCTTTATAAATGCCTGCGCCTATTCCCGCTCCGCGCGCCGCGCCGATTGAGCCATCGGTGTTATACAGTTCGATGGTTGCTCCTGTAATGTTCGACAATGTTTGGCGGAATATGGGACTCATGAATAAATTGGCAAATCCTGCGCGAATTGTTTTTGTTTCGATACCCATTTGGTTCATAATATCCATGCCGTATTTGAATGAAAATGCAATGCCTTCGTGCGCTGCGCGTATAAGGTGGGCGTTGCCGTGTCGGATAAAATTAATGCCGTGTACCGAACAGTCGGGTTCGCGATTGCACAATACGCGTTCCGCGCCGTTGCCGAAAGGAATAATGCTTATGCCATCGCTGCCTACGGGAATTTTAGCGGCTAACTCATTCATCTCGGCATAGCCTGTGCCTTCGGGGAGAATATTATTTTTCAGCCACGCATTAAGGATAGCCGTGCCGTTGATACACAGCAACACTCCTACCCGCGTTTGCTGCAACGAATGGTTGACGTGGGCAAACGAATTAACGCGCGATAAAGAATCGTACTTTACCTCGCTGTTTACGCCGTACACTACGCCTGACGTTCCCGCCGTTGCCGCAATTTCGCCTGGATTAAATACATTCAGCGAAAGCGCATTGTTGGGCTGGTCGCCGGCGCGGTAGGTAACAGGCGTTCCCGCTTCCAAACCCAATTCTTTGGCTATGGCTTCGGTCAGGCAGCCCTGCTGCCCGAAAGTAGGCACAAGGTCGGGAATAATCCCCGTATCAAATCCGAAATAATCGTACAGGAATTTTGCTGGCGCATTGGCTGCAAAATCCCATGCAATGCCTTCCGACAATCCCGAAACTGTTGTGCGCGCATCGCCCGTGAGCCTCATGGCAATGTAGTCGCCGGGAAGCATGTAGTAGCGTATTCGCGCATAATTTTCGGGTTCATTTTCTTTGAGCCATGCTAATTTCGACAGGGTGAAATTCCCGGGAGAGTTCAACAAATGTGTCAAACATTTATCGCTTCCCAAATCGCCGAATGCTTTTTCACCGTAATGAACCGCGCGGCTGTCGCACCATATAATGGCATCGCGAATAACTTCCTGCCGTTCATCTACCACTACCAAACCGTGCATCTGGTAAGAAATGCCTATGGCTTTTATTTCCTTAGGAGTTGCACATGCCTGTTCAATCACCGACTGTGTAACAAGTTTAAGATTTTCCCACCAGATTTCGGGGTCTTGTTCTGCCCATCCTGTTTTTGTTGATTTCATGCCCATTTCCTTTTTGGGGAAGAAGGCGCTTGCGGTCGCCTCGCCTGTTTGGATGTTTACCAAACTTGCCTTTATCGACGAACTTCCAATGTCATAACCGAGTAAATACATATTAATTAAGAATTATAAATTATGAATTATGAATTGCGACAAGCGCGTTGTTTTTAAACGCAGAGAAGCCCCCCGGCCCCCGAAGGGGGAGAGTGGTGGCGGTGGCTCATTGTTTGTTGTACGTTGTACGTTGTTCGTTGTTGAATTGTTGAATGGTTTTGCCCGTAGGGCATTTATATCGGTAGAATAACGTATCCCTGCCGCATGGTTCCCCGTAGGGGATATACCTGCCGTTAATGCCCTACGGGCAACGGGAAGCCCCCCGACCCCCAAAGGGGGAGAGAGGATGCGATTGTTCATTATTTGTTGTTCATCGTTCATTGTCCGTTATTCATTTACATTGTCTCTCCCGCAGGTCTCCCCCTCCTTCGGAGGGGGCTGGGGGGAGGTGATTAATTTATCAGCGCTTTTAATTCATCGCTCCATGGGCCGTGCTGGAGGCGGGGATTAATCCATGCGGCGGCAAGGGTGATGTGTTTGCCCTCATCGGCGCTGTCGAAAGTGAGCGTAAGATGCAGGCGGGTGGTGTATTTTTCATGCCATTCGGTTTCGTCTTCCTTGCGGTATCGAAGCACAAACCCGTGATAGCGTTTCCTGCCCGCATGTTCCAAAGGATGCCCGTGCGAGGGGCGGTGTATATGCGCTGTTATCTCGCCATGCCGTAAGGTGATGGATATATTCGGCGCTTCGGTCGGCGCGGGCAGCGGCTCATGGATATGATGCTCGCGCGAGGGCAATCCCATTGCCATAAGCTCGGCATTGGGGACGTCCAAGTTGGCGATAAGGGAACGAATAACGATGCTCATAAACGTCCGCAATGCCTTGAAACTTGCATTCTTGTTGACGACTGTCTGATGATTGGCGGTTGCCCGGTTCGAGTTTACCTTGTAATCCGCGTTAGCGCGGTCGGTAAGGGTTTGAAGTTCGGTTACCATCGCCTCATTAAGATGCCAGGCGCCTTGATTGGCGGTACATTGAGCGCTTATATTAAGCGCAAAAGCGATGTAGTCGGCGTCTTTACTTGGTTGTGTTCTCATATATTAATTTCCTGTTGGGTGAACCGTAAAATAAGGGAAGAAATCCTAAATTCACGCGTGTAAATCCTGAAAAAGCATGTGTAAATTTAAAATTTACTCGTGCAAATTTAAAAAAAGCACGTGTAAATATTAAATTTACTCGTGTAAATATCAAATTCGCACGTGTAAATATTAAATTTACTCGTGTAAATATCAAATTTACTCGTGTAAATATCAAATTCGCACGTGTAAATATCAAATTCGCACGTGTAAATATCAAATTTACGCGTGTAAAAATTAAATTTACTCGTGTAAATATCAAATTTGCACGTGTAAATATTAAATTTACTCGTGTAAAAATCAAATTTACACGCACCCTTTCTGAAAAAGCACACATATATTTTGCAACCGCGTCCCTCATTTTGGTATGTTGTTTTATATCCATTTAAATGTCGACCGGTTTGAATTTAGGTACTAAAAATTTCATAATGCCCCACGCCAGCAGGTACGCCAATGCGCAATATGCAAAGACAATGGTGTAGCCTGTCGCTTCGTTTCCGATACCTTTATAATAGTCGAACAGGGCGCCGGCGGCTTTTGATACAATCACGCCGCTCAGCCCGCCCGCCATCGTGCCTATGCCGACAATGGAGGCGACCGCTTTGGCGGGAAACATGTCGGAAACGGTGGTGTAAATATTCGCCGACCACGCCTGGTGCGCCGAGCAACCGGCGCCGATAAGCACTATCGGTATCCACATCGAAATGTAGCCGAGCGGTTGCGCCAGTAACACCACCAGCGGGATGACCGCAATGATTAACATCGCCGTCATACGGGCTTTGTAAGGTTCATATCCCTTTTTTATAAAAAATGCAGGAAACCAGCCGCCGCAAATACTTCCTATCATGGTCATGCTGTACAGCGCCGTCAGCGGCAGCGTTATTTGCGTATCGCTGATATCATACTGCGATTTCAAATAGGCGGGAAGCCAAAACAGGAAGAACCACCACACGCCGTCGGTCATAAATTTTCCGAAAAAGAACGACCACGTTTGCCGGTACGAAAGTAATTTAATCCATGACGTTTTTTCTTTCACGCCGGTTGTTTTTGCAGGCTGCTCCGCTACGCTGTGTTCATCGCTGCGGATATAGTCGTATTCGGCCTGGTTGATTTTCCCTTTTGCCAGCATCTGTTGCGGCGAATGATAGCATAAAAGCCAAAACAAAATCCATAAAAACCCGATGCCGCCCACAATGATAAACGCCGCCTGCCAGCCGAATTCGGAGGCAATCCACGGGACGGTAAGCGGGGCGACAATGGCGCCTATGTTTGCGCCCGAATTGAAGATGCCTGTTGCCAGCGAGCGTTCCTTGCGCGGGAACCATTCGGCGACTGTTTTTACCGCCGCCGGGAAATTACCCGCTTCGCCCACGGCAAGGACTATCCGCCCCACCATAAACCCGATAACCGACACCGGAAGGACAATCCCCACCACCGATAATACGGGGGAAACAATGCCGCCAAGCCCGATAGCAAACGCATGTATGATTGCCGCAAACGACCAAATGGCAATCGCCCATGCGTAGCCTTTCCGGGTGCCAATCCAGTCGATAAACCTGCCGGCGAAAAGGACGGCAATCGCGTAACAAAACTGGAACGCAGCCGCTATATCCGCATAGTTGCTGTTTGTCCAGCCGTATTCTTCGGCAAGCCGCGGCTGCAGGATACTAAGCACCTGTCTGTCCAAGTAATTCACGGTGGTGGCGAAGAAAAGCAGGGAGCATATCGTCCACCGGTACTTGCCTATTTTTTGGTTAATGCTGTTAAATTTATTCATGGTATTTAATTAGTTTTTTGGTGCTGTCCAAAGTGTTTTTACATAATGCCGTTATTTGTTCCCACGCCCCCGCTTCCAGCGCTTCTTTGGGGAACAGGTTGGAACCCATCCCGACACAATCTGCGCCCGCGTCAAACCATGCTTTCAGGTTCGCCTCTTCGGGCTTCACGCCTCCCGTAACCATCAACATCGACCAGGGCATGGGGGCTTTTATGGCTTTCACAAACGCCGCGCCCAGCACATCGCCCGGAAACAGTTTGCACAAGTCGCATCCCGCCTCCTGCGCCACGCCCACCTCCGACACCGAACCGCAACCCGGCACATACAGGATTAACCGCCGGTTGGCGACTTTGGCAATGTCGGGATTGAACAGCGGTCCGACAATAAAACTTGCGCCCAACTGAATATATAAGGACGCGGTAGGGGCATCTACCACAGACCCCGCGCCGAGAATTAGTTGCGGACATTCGGTATGCACAAATTTGCTTAACCCGCTAAATGTTTCATGCGCAAAGTCGCCCCTGTTGGTAAACTCAAAAACCCTTATCCCGCCTTCGTAGCAGGCTTTCACCGCTTTTTTCACAACCTCCATATCCGCATGATAAAACACCGGGATTATGCCTGTGGAAAACATGGCTTTTAATACTTGTAGTTTGTTAAATTTTGACATTTCGATTTACTATTTTATTATTTACGATTTACTATTTTTATTTACTATTTTATTATTTACGATTTACTGTTTTGGGATAACCTGTTTTTTGTGGTGTTGATTGAACTGATAATTATTTTCAACAGTTCTTCGTTTTCAAGCATCAAATCATTTAATATCTCTTTTCGCACCAATTGAGCCTCCATTATTAATTCCATCCAGTACAGTGTTTCATCCAATTCTTCTTCTACTATTTTTAATTTATTCACAAAATCTTTATCCGATTTGGCAATACAAGCAGCCCTGTAATTTGCTCCAGAAG
The DNA here is from genome assembly GCA_031274595.1 of Prevotellaceae bacterium. GTDB lineage: Bacteria > Bacteroidota > Bacteroidia > Bacteroidales > UBA932 > JAIRKV01. Next base: position 34,872 of record JAISPX010000049.1, read on the forward strand.
ACGTACCTGAACGAATAATTTGATTACCGATAGTTCTTCCTGCCACATTATTCGGCAAACTCGAAGCCAATTTAATAATCCGTATGGCGAATAATTGCATTCTTTTCTTTAATTCCGCTGCATTCATAAATCGTAAATAGTAAATGGTAAATACTAAAATAGTAAATTATCTGTTCACTCTTCTGCTGCCATCGCCTTGCATCAGTTGTTCTACTTCTTTTAAGGTTACTAAATTGAAATCGTATCCTTTCAGGCGGATACTGCGGCGATGATATAGGCTCCCAATAATTTTGATTTTATTTCTATGGATTTGTTTTGCAAATAACATATTATTGATTATAAGTAGATTGCTATGACAATGGATTTGTTTTGCAAATAAAACGCTCTATTCATAGTAGGGAATATAGGGCGTATATTTTCTTTCTATCTCACTCTCTACCACATTCTTTGTCTCCATCACTTTTCAAGCAACTAATTTTTCTGAAATTTCCGGTTGATAACGCTGGCTCCACATAATAATGTCAGAGCCTTTGCTTTCAAGGGCGCCAATATACTCATGTCTTAATTCTTTCTCCATATCATTGATAATTGCTAATCCTTTTAGTTCTTTACCTGATATTTTTTCTCTTGCATTTTTAATATCCTCCCAACCAAACAAAAAATTAACAACATTGATTTTATTTAAAGAATTGAAAGATTTGATAACAATTTCTTTTTGTCGCCCTGCTATTTGAAAGTCAAATGAAAATTCAAATCCTGTATTTCCCTTGGCGATAAACTGCGGCGTGTATATGATATTCCGTTCATCAAAGAAATTTCTTACATCTTCTTTAAATAAAGACGACACTGTATGTTTTGCCATCATAGCCATATCGGATATTTCTGATATGGC
>JAISPX010000061.1 GCA_031274595.1 Prevotellaceae bacterium
CGGTATTGCCACCCTGTGGAAAAACGGCGCTGCGCAACGGCTTACAGACGGTACAAAAAATGCTTCCGCACAGTCCGTTTACGTATCGGGCAGCGATGTGTATGTGGCAGGCTCTGAAAATAACGGCACAAACAATATTGCCACCCTGTGGAAAAACGGCACGGAGCAACGGCTCACCGACGGGACAAGAAATGCTTCTGTCCGTTCCGTTTACGTATCGGGCAGCGACGTATATGTGGCAGGATACGAATCCAACAGCGTAAAAGATGTTGCCACTCTGTGGAAAAACGGCACGGAGCAGCGGCTTTCCAATGGTACAAAAAACGCTTATGTCTCTTCCGTTTACGTATCGGGCAGCGATGTATATGTGGCTGGATATGAATATAACGAAAACGGCACAATTGCTACTGCCACACTGTTGATAAACAACACGGGGCAGCGGCTCTCCGACGGGGTAAATATTGCTTATGTCCAATCCGTTTACGTATCGGGCAGCGATGTATATGTGGCAGGATACGAATCCAACGGCACAAAAGAGGTTGCCACCCTGTGGAAAAACGGCGCAGCGCAGCGGCTCACCGACGGTACAAAAAATGCGCGAGCCTGTTCCGTTTACCTGTCGGGCGACGATGTATATGTAGCAGGACATGAATATAACGGCAACACAGGAAATGTTGCCACTGTTGCCACTCTGTGGAAAAACGGCACGCCGCAAAACCTTACCGTCGGCACAAACAGCGCTTATGCATATTCCGTATTCGTAAAATAATGGTTAATGATATAATGGTAAATGATAAAATGATTAATGATATAATGGTTAATGATAAATTACAGCCCTTATACTCCTTACAGCCCTTACGCTCTTATTAAATAACAATTTAAATTAAAAAGAAGATGAATAATTTCAGAAAAACAATGACAGGTCTGCTGATAACGGCAGCCATTTCGGCAGCGATGATTTCCTGCTCGAAGAAAGATGACCCCGCGCCCGAACCCATAGCAGTTACCGGCGTAACCGTTTCCCCCGCCACGCTCACGCTGTTTTCCGGCGATAAACAAACCCTCGCGGCGGAAATAACCCCCGCCGATGCCGCCGATAAAACAATCGCGTGGAGCAGCAGCAACGCCGCCGTTGCCACCGTAAATGCCCAAACGGGCGAAGTTACCGCAGTGTCCGCAGGCACGGCAAGCATTACCGCCACTGCCGCCGGCAGCATAGCGGGCAGTTGCGCTCTCACCGTTAATTCCTCCGTATATGTTGCGGGTTATGACAGCGGCGTCAATGGCGCCTGTCTGTGGAAAAACGGCGCGATACAGACTTTGGCTTACACTGATGCCTACGTAGTTACCCACGGTGAAGCCCGTTCTGTTTTCGTGTCGGGCAGCGATGTGTACGCGGCTGGGTATGACAATGACGGCACAAAAAATGTTGCCCGCCTGTGGAAAAACGGCGAAGTGCAAAACTTGGGGATGACGGCAGGCATTGCTTCGCAAGCCAATTCTGTTTATGTTTCGGGCAGCGATGTATATGTGGCAGGATTTGGAAATGACGGCGCAAACAATGTTGCCCGTCTGTGGAAAAACGGCGAAGTGCAAAACTTGGGGATGACAACAGGCATTGCTTCGGAAGCCAATTCCGTTTTCGTATCGGGCAGCGATGTGTACGTGGCAGGATATGGACGGAACGCAGGCGCAAACAATGTTGCCCGCCTGTGGAAAAACGGCGAAGTGCAAAACTTGGAGATGACAACAGGCATTGCTTCGGAAGCCCACTCCGTTTTTGTATCAGGCGGCGATGTTTACGTGGCAGGTGAGGAAACTGTCGGTCCATATGCTACTAATACTACTGCTCGTCTGTGGATAAACGGCGTGGTGCAAACATTAGAGCAGACGGGCGATATAGCGACTGCCCATTCAGTTTACGTATCGGGCAACGATGTGTACGTGGCAGGTTATGAAAGAACCAACAATTGGCAAGCCCGTCTGTGGAAAAACGGCAGAATACAGGACTTGCAGAAGAATGGTATTGGAGGCTTTGCCCGTTCCGTATTCGTATCGGGCAGCGATGTATATGTGGCAGGTATGGAGCGGGATGGAAACGCTACCAATCTTGCCCGCCTGTGGAAAAACGGTGCGCAGCGACCATTGGAACTGACAGGAACTTACAAGTATTCGCAAGCCTATTCGGTATTCGTAAAATAAATTAATAATTGGGAAATTTGGGAATTAAGAGCGAGCCTCTGTGCTCGCTCTTTTTTTTGTTTGCCGCAGAACTCAAATTCGAAAATAAATTCACTGAAATAATAGATTTTATTAATTTTGCATTTAATAATTGAATCTTCAATCATGCAAATTGAAAATAAAAAAATAATAGAAATCATCTGCGGCAATCGCAAATTATCAAAAACACGTCCATTGGTAATGGGCATTATAAATTTCACGCCCGACTCTTTTTATTCGCAGTCGCGTGCCGTAACAGAAATTCAAATATCGGAACGAATAGAAACAATGGTTTCCGAAGGCGCAGATATTATTGATGCAGGAGCATATTCTTCGCGACCGGGAGCAGATGATGTTTCTGCCGCCGAAGAAATACGCAGATTGGAACAGGGTTTGAAAATATTGAAGAAAATAGCGCCCGACATTCCCGTTTCAATTGATACTTTTCGCTCGGAAGTTGTCGAATGTATATTCGATAAATTCGGATATTTCATTGTAAATGATATTTCAGCAGGCGAAATGGACGACAACATGTTTGAAACCGTTGCAAAATTTCGACTTCCGTACATCGCAATGCACATGAAAGGAAACCCGCAAACCATGCAGAACAATCCTGTTTACGATAATTTAATGAGAGAAATAATTGCATATTTTACCGAAAAAATCAAACGACTGCGCGATGTCGGAGTTAATGATATTATTATTGACCCGGGATTCGGTTTTGCCAAAACAATAGAACAAAATTATAAATTACTTAATAATTTGAAAGAGTTTAAAAATTTTGGATTACCTTTGCTTGTTGGTTTTTCGCGAAAATCGATGTTGTACAAATTATTGAACACAACACCTGAAAAATCGTTAAATGCAACAACGGTTGTAAATACTGTAGCGCTTATGAACGGAGCGGATATTTTAAGAGTACACGATGTGCGCGCGGCTGTTGAAACTGTTGAAATTATTGAGAAATTAAAATATAAAAATAATTGATGGATTTTATATCGTTAGGCATTATTGATATTATAGATATTCTTATAACGGCATTTCTTGCATATCAGGTTTATAAACTGATACGCGGAACTGCGGCAATGAATATTTTTGTAGGAATAATTCTTGTATATTTTTTGTGGCTGATTTGCCGTACGCTGAAAATGGAATTATTGTCGCTCATAATCGGGCAAGTAATCGGCGTAGGAGTGATAGCGTTAATTGTTGTGTTTCAGCCAGAAATACGCAGATTTTTATTAATGCTTGGTTTTCGTTCCCAAAATAAATTTTCAATAAGCCGTTTATTTATACATTCTCGTAAAAATATAGAATCGTTACATGTTATAGATGAAGTTATAAAAGCAGTACGCAAAATGGCAGATTCAAAAATCGGCGCTCTGATTGTATTTGCCCGAAAATCGCCGCTCAACGATTACACCGAAACAGGCGATATTATTGATTCTTTCGTAAATTCGCGACTTTTGGAAAGTATATTTTTCAAAAACAATCCGCTGCACGACGGAGCAATAATTATTCGTGGCGGACGTATTATCGCCGCGCGCTGCGTGTTGCCGACAACAGATAATATAAATCTTCCAGCCCATTACGGAATGAGACATCGCGCCGCTATCGGAATGAGCGAAGAAACAGATGCTGTTGTTGTTATAATTTCGGAAGAAACAGGTTCAATCTCATATTCGGAAAACGGGCAAATAAAATATAATATTTCGAGCGCCGAATTAAGAAATTTATTAATTGAGAAATCATGAACTGCACATTTGAAAAACATAATTTAAAAGAAAAAATATGAAAAAGATTTTGTTAATAGTTTTATCGCTTACATTAAGCATTTCGGTATTTGCACAATATCACGGAAAAGTGTTTGATGATAAAGTTTTTAAAAGCGCTATTCTCGGCAGAGATGTTAATTACACAATTTACCTTCCGCCCGACTACGATGTTTCGTCTCGCCAATATCCTGTGCTGTTTTTATTGCACGGTTATGATGGCGACCATACTAACTGGTTGCACTATGGCGAAATGAACCGCATCGCCGATGAACTTATCAATGAAGGTAAAATCACTCCGATGATAATAGTAGTTGCCGATGCTAAAAAAACGTGGTACATAAATAATTACACAAACACCGAACGTTATGAAGATATGTATATCACCGAATTTATTCCGTATATAGAAAAAAACTATCGTACACGCGGCAATAAATCAGGACGCGCTATCGGCGGGCTTTCAATGGGCGGTTACGGTTCGTTGTTATATTCATTGAAATATCCCGACTTGTTCTATGTTTGCGTGGCAATGAGCGCAGCCGTTTTCACAGATGACGAAGTAAAATCACGTTTCAAAGAAGGGGAATCTTACGGATTTAAAAATTTGTATGGAGGAACAGCCGAAAATCTTAGCGAACATTGGCATAAAAACAGTATTATCAGTATCGTGAAAAATTTACCCGAAAACAATAAAAAATCCGTAAAATTTTATATTGACTGCGGAGATGATGATTTTCTGTCTTCGGGGAACTCTACATTGCATATAGTTATGCGCGATTTGAAAATCGACCATGAATATCGAGTTCGAGATGGCGCTCACAGTTGGGCATATTGGCGTCAATGTTTATACGATGGATTAATCTATATCAACAAATGCATGAGGCATTAATGTAATAGTAAACTATGAAAATATTAATTTTGTAATTCAATAAATATTAAAAAATAAAATTATGGAAACACAAGTATCAGAAAAAAACACAAAAGCCGAAATATTAAAGGCTTATGATGCATTATTAAAAGAAGTTCAAATTGCGAAATCTGACGTTCCAAAAAGTATTCAGGAAGAAAATCGCAAGAAAGAAATTCTTGGAAAAGTAGATGGAATCACTAACGAGGACATATTAAAAAACATCACGGAACTTAAAAGCAATCTGCACTCTTCGCTTGATGAGATATTGCAAAAACTTACAGGAGAATTTAAAAAATTAGAAGAAATTCGCGCTGCAATTATCATTGAAAAACAATCGCTTGAAGATTTGTATTCTCTTTCGGCAAATACCGATTCGTTGGCGGCAATGTTGCTTGTTCAAAGAGAGAAAAAAGAGAGTTTTGAAAAAGAGATGAAAGAGCAGCAAGAACAATGGGAAATTGAAAAAACCAGACAGAAAGCAGCAGAAAAAGAGTATTATGACGATTTGGTTAAACGCAGGAAACGGGAAGAAGAAGAATATCAATATAATCTGAAAATCAAACATCAAAAAGAGCAGGATGAATATGACAACAAAAAATCTCAACTCGAAAAAGAACTGGCAGATAAAAAAGCCGCTTTTGAAAAAGAAATTTCTATCCGAGAACAGGAACTTAAAAATGCAGAAGCCGAATTAATCGAACTGCGAAAAAACAATACGGAATTTCCTGCAAAACTTGAAAAAGCATTGAAAGACAAAGAAACGGAAATCACAAAACAACTGCAATCAAAATACGAATTTGATATAAAATTGCTTGAAAAACAAACAGAATCGGAACTTAGATTAAAAGAACAAATCGTAGCATCATTGCAAGAAAAAATAAAAGAACTGCAAGCGCAACTAAAAGAGTATGCCGACAAAGCAAATCGCGCCGAAGCAGGAGTGAAAGAAATTGCCGTTAAGGCTATTGAAAATTCTTCGAAAGTGCGGATGTACACAGGCAAATTGGAAAAAGATGAATAAATTTTTATGAAATTACAGGTACACATTTCAACTATTATTTTGTTTGCTAATAGTTTAAATGGAACATGCGTTTGATTTTGTGTAGGCGGTAAATATTTTAAATTATACTTGAACTGGATTCAGAATTCAGTATTTGAAGGATAAATACAGGAGTAAAATTAAATAGAACATATGAAAACGATAATTAAACTAATCCGAATCGTTTTTAGGTAATGTTATAAAATTATTAAACGATGCTTGATTTTATTGAAAATATTGATGCTAAAATAAGTCTTTTTATAAATAATTTGCATTGCGGCATACTTGATTTTTTAATGTATCATATAACGCATTTATATTGCTCATGCGTGGTTTATGCTGCAGTTATTGTTGCGTTTGTTGTAATTAAAAAAAAGCAATGTTGGAAAGATATTTTGGTTTTGATATTAGCGCTAACTGTTATAATTATTATTATTGCTGTTTTCATAAAACCTAATGTTGCGCGCTTACGCCCTTGTAATACTGTGAAATTACAAAATTTATTGCATGTTGTAAAAGGATACACAGCGCAATCGTTTAGTTTTATGTCATCTCATGCTGCAACAAGTTTCACGATTGCTACATTTGTTCATCTGAGTTTGCGTAAAAAATATATTTCTATATTAATTTTTATATGGGCATTTGCGTACAGTTACTCGCGAATTTATCTTGGCGTTCATTTTTTTGGAGATGTACTCTGCGGAGCATTTCTCGGAATCGCTTGCGGAAAAATAACGTATGAATTAAAAAATCTTTTTCTTGAGAAGAATAGTTGATTAAAAATTATAAATATGCATGCTCATATAATACTAATCCGTTATCAATAATATTAAAAGATATATTTACTTTTTATTTTGTTTTCAGCAGTTCGAGGCATTTCCAAAGGCTACGTATTGATTTGAGCGAAATAAAAGGTTCGGTTTTTGTGGTGATTGATTGTATTAAATCTTTGATTTCGTTTCGTTCGATAAAAGGAACTTCGTCGAGCAAAAAGAGTTCTTTTATCGGCTCTGTTGTTGATGTTTTATAAACAAGGTTATGCCATTCGCGTTTGCGCAAATCAATAAGAGCCATATTTTTTTCGGCGACAATTGTAAGTTCATGATTGTCGTAAAATGCGCACGGATTGGCTTTGATACATGCATTTATTCCGTTCAAAAATTCAAAATTTATTTGCTGTAATTCGGATTTTCTAATAAAAAGTTGAAGTTTTTTATTGCGAGCCAAAACAACTTCGCTGTCGGCAATTTTAATTACGGACAGTATTTCTGGAATTATATCAATTGTTGTTCGCTGATGGTTGTAATCAATGCTTTTGTCGAAATTTATGTAACGAATATTTTTATAAGTTTCGATTATTTCACGAATTTCCCAATAATATACTTTCGGCATTGATACTTGAAATATAACTTCCGCTTCGTCAACAAAATTGCACAGCGAAACTATTGAATCGTTCAGAACGCATGTGTAATCGTCGATTAAAATATGTTTTAAACTACGAATTGCATCTACAATAAATTTGCGTTGTATTTTTTCGCCGCAAAAAAGAATAATATCGGCAACGTCGAGTAAATCCTGATAATTTTCAAAGCAATATTCGGTATAATTTTCAAAAGAATTGTCATCTTTCGGAAAGTATGCGCCTTTAAATGATAAATTATCAAATTTATCAACAGCATTTCGGTATTCTTTTGCATTGCCCGAAAAACTTACAAATCCTATATTTAGTTTATTTTCCACAATAAAATGTTATGAATATGCAAAGTTGATTATTTTTTTTATCTTTTACAAATTTGTTTGAAATCGCAATATGCGCAAACATCTTCGTTTTCTGTTTGTATAAAAGGCATTTCGGCATTAAAAATATTTAAAATTATTTTACTTAATTGGTTAAAAAACTCGTTTTCGATTTGCCGTATGTCTTTTAATTTCTCTTTCCCGAATTTTATTTGGATATCTTCTGTTTCGGTAAGTTTTTTGTTTATGTACAAAATTGACGGCATAACGCCAAATTCGGGTTCTTGTTTTGCAATAATCATGGAATACAAAAACGCTTGAAGAGCATATCCATTGCGGTTTTTAGACGAAATAAACAAATCTTCGGTTGATTTTATCGCTTTGCTGCTTCCTCCTGTTTTATAATCCAAAACACGCAAAATATTTTCTTTTATATCAATTCTGTCAACGCGTCCGCCCAAATATACATCAATGTTTCCTGCCGATGTCTCAAAATTAAATTTTTCAACGAGCGTTGTTTCTATTTTATACAACTTAAACGGAATGTTGGATTTGTCAAATTCGAGTAATTTTTTTATGTAATCAGCAATTACGTCTCTCATAATTAATTGTTGAACACTGTAATTCGCAGTATCATTAATGTTTGCTTCGGTTTGCATTGCTTCGTCAACAATGGTTTTCAGAAGTTCTTTATTGCCGATAAACGCATCCAAATCGGTTTCAGTGATATACGAATCTTCAAATTTATTGATTTCTTTATAAATAATTTCAGATGTTTTATGAAAGATTTTTCCGAATATTATTGAGTTTGAATCTGTTTCATCGTTTGCAAGTTTTAATTTTGCAATATAATTAAAATAGAATTTCAGCGAACAGTCAATAAACATATTCAACGCTCGTGGCGAAAGATACGAATCGTTGTTGCTGTATTTATTTTTCAAAAAACTAATGATTTCGGGCGTTTTATCTATTTTTATTTTGGAAATTTCAGGCAGTTTTATTTGCGATTGAATATCGAATAATTTTATATCAAAATCGGTTTCAACAGGCAATTGCAACACAAATCTGCTCGGCTCGCCTTTGTTCAATCCACTGGCGGCTGTTCCGTAACTTATTGTTATATTGTCGGCTCGCTGTAATAATCTGTAAAAATAATATGCATAAATCGAATCGCGTTTGTCGGATGTTGTAAGCCCGAATGCACGCCGTAAATTGTATGGAATAAACGATGTTTCGCTTTCGGATTTAGGCAGTAAATTTTCGTTTGCAGATATGATTAGAAGATTTTTGAAATCAAGATTTCTCGTTTCCAATATTTCCATTATTTGTAATCCTTTTGTAGGTTCTCCAGCAAAAGGTACATTTGTCGCAAAAAGCAATCGGCGCAATAAAAACGATAAAATTTTCATTTCCAGCCGCAATTTTTTATTGTTCAGCAAATCGCTCAATTTGTTTAACGCCGTATATGTGCGAAATATTGCCTCATTGTATAACTGATTGTTAGTCGTATTTTTTTGTGAAATGTTTTTTACTGTTTCTATAAGATAATTAATGAAATCATTAGCATTATCAACAGGTCTGAATATGGATTGTAGAACGTTGTCGCTGCAAAAAAAATCTGTTGGACAATGATAATTATTGTTTTTCAGCAACTCGTTTTTAGTATTATTAATTTCGGGCGAAAGTGTTTGTATATATTGATTTTGCAAAACCTTAAAAACGTAATTTCTGTTCCACAAATTTTTATTTTTATCGAAACCTTTTGTTTGCAAATCAATCAACACATTTATGGTGTCGCATATCGGAGTTTGCGATAAAGGAAAACCCATTGTAATATTTATATCCTTAATGTTTTCGGGCAGCGAATACAATATCGGCAGCAATAACGACCTGTTGCACAATATCGCCGCAGAGTCGTTAATATCTTGTAAATCTTTTGTCCATTCGTGCAAATATCTTGCCTGTGCATTATCCGAAGGCGACGAAATCAATTTTATTTTCTTTTCGTTTTTCGAAAATGCATTAAAATTTTCCGCCGATAATTCCGATGGAAATTCGCGCAAATTATCGCGCATAAAAAATCCTGCTTCATGATTTTTATTTTGAATATAATATTCATCGTAATCCCAGTAAAACAAAGCCTTTTCGTGTCGTTTGAGCAGAGAAAACAATTCTTTTTCGCAGGAACTCAAAATATTAAATCCGACAAATACAAATTTTTTGTACTTAAATGTTTCGTTTATATTCAGATTGCCGTTTTCGATTACCGAGCGATACAACATTCCTTCGTAAGCCAGATTTTGCGATTGCAATTTATCGCGAAACTGTTGATAAATATTGCCTAAAACATCCCAGATTTCTATAAATTTTTTCTTCAAATCACTTTGTTTTTCAAGCGAAAAATTAGCAAAAAACTGTTCCAGCGCTTTCTGTTGATTTTCGTCTAAAAACTCAAATGTGTGTTGCATCTTTTTTAGATTTTGCAAATTTTGAAACAATTGTTGCGCATCAACCAGATTTTTGTCAATATCGTCAAAATCATGCAAAAGCATTTCGCCCCAAAAGTAAAAATCGTTAAAATTTTCGTCGGTTTTTGTATTTGCCACATACACTTCATACAGTTCGCTCACAAGCAGCAAAGTGTCGGCAAGATTAAGCGTACCCGAATTTTCAAAAAGATTGCTTATAGTTAAGTAATTCGGCGACCATAACGTTTTTTCGGCTGCATTGTACAAATATTTATTGAAGAAATTTTTTGCGCGTTTGTTAGGAAACACAACCGTAATTTCCGAGAGATTTTCGCCAAATTTGCGATACAAATCGTTTGCAGCTAATTCTAAAAACTTTTTCATCCGTTTAATCTTTTATTTCTTCAATAATATTATCATCAACATACCACAAAAATCCGCATACGTTTTTGTAATTCATTTCTGTCATCAATCTCATATATTCAGCCACTTGCGCATTATACGATTTATTCTGTTTTCCAAATTTGAAATCAATTATAATTGTATTTTCATTGTCAATCATCACTCTGTCGGGACGCTTTGTGATAATATCGCCATTATCGTTTTTTGTAATGATTTCGCACTCGTTGAAAAGTTTGTATTCTCCCGAATACCAATGTTCTACATGAGATTTGACTATTGCGTTTACAACGAAATCTTTTAATTCCTGTTTATTACTTTGTTGTATAATTCCATCAAACCGAAATTTCTCAACAGCCATATTAATATCATCTTGCGTTTTTATTTCGGCAAAAATACGATGCAAAAGTCTGCCTCTGTTCACAGGCACCATGTTGTAAATTGTCTCATCATCGTTTGTTTTTGCAAATTCGCGGGCAGAACTTGATTGTATAAATGTTGCATCATAATTGGTAGAAACAAACGGAACCGTCAAAGGTTGCGCCGACAAATTAATTTTATTTTCGCTTGTTTTGGTTACGCTGTTTGTTGTTGCAACAATTTGTCCCGATTTAAAATTTTCCTTGTTCAACGCCGAATATATGACAGATGAAACATTGTTCTTTTTGTCGGTTGTTTCTTTTTTTGCAAGTATTATTAAATTATTTTTTGCCCGTGTTGTTGCAACATACAAAATGTTAATATTGTCAACGCACAGTTGCATTGTTTCGTTTTTATATTCGGCGGAAAATACTGAATTTTTTGCTTTGCTTATATATTTTATCGGAATAAGACCGATTTCCGAAAACGGCTCAACGCTTGTTTCGCACCAGATATAATTATCGCCTTTCGAGCCTAATGTCCAATCGCAAAACGGAATAATTACCGAATGAAATTCCAGCCCTTTTGACTCGTGTATTGTCATGATTTTTATTCCATCCAGTTCGCCGCTTATTTCAATGGTTTCTTCCGACAGATTTGTTTCCCAATATTCTATAAATTTTGATATATCAGATGTTTCGGTAGATAAATATTCATTAACTTTATCCAAAAACGAGAACATGTATTCGGCATTTTCATCAAGTTTTTTCAGGTCGAAAATCAAATAAATTTTCTCAATTAATTCGTATAAAGGAGTGAGTTTAAGTGTCTCCTCCGTATTTATAAATTCTTCGGGTAATAAATTTATTTTTTCAGTTGAAAAAATTTCATGATTTGTTATATTTTTCCCAAGAATGTTTTTTTGATAATAAAATGCCAATTCTGCCTGCGCAACAGTATTTTCGGGATTTATCAGAATACGCAAAGCATCTGTAATCATATTGATTGCAACAGATGAATTTAAGGTAAACGTTTTGCTCGAAACCAAGTCGTAGCAATAATTTTTATCAGGATTTTCATGTTTGTATTTTTCAAAATAATATGCAATTTGTTTTGTGCGGACATTTTCGCGTACAAGTATTGCAATGTCCGAAGCCTTGACGCTGCTGGCTTGCAGCGCTTCGACATTTTTCGCCAAATGTTTTAACGCTTCTTCTTCAAAATCCGAATTTTCTAAAAATTCTACCGAAACAAATCCCGAAATATTCTGCTTACATTCTTGTTTTATATCGGAATAAGCATTTTTCAAATCATCACATTCAGTGCCGTATGCCGACAAATATTCGGATTGCATGATGTCAACAATTTTCTCAAATAAATTATTGTTAAAATCAACTATTGACTTTGCGCTGCGCCACGAATTATTAAGCGTTTTTACAACAGGATTAAAATAATTGAGATTTTTGTTTTTTTCGATATTATTAAGAATCTGCCAGTTTCCGTTTCGCCATCTGTATATTGCCTGCTTGACATCGCCGACAATTAAATTGCCGTAACCTTGCGACAAACATTCGATTAACAAAGGTTCAAAATTTTCCCACTGCAACTGAGATGTATCCTGAAATTCGTCAATCATTATGTGCTGTATTGTTGTTCCCGTTTTTTCAAAAATGAAAGATGTGTCGTTGTTTCCAATCATTTTCGACAATAAAACCGATGTGTCCGAAAGCAAAAAAATATCATTGTCGTTGCTGTACTCGCGAATATGTTTGAGAATGTCGCTCAACAGTCCGAGATTATTGATATTTTTGAGTATCAAATCGCACGAAATCACAATTTTTGCCGATTCTGTGCGCTGCCGTTCTGCGTTGTTGAGCAACGAAACGAAAACATTTTCGGCAAGCGCAGTTATTTGATTGATTTTAGTTTTGTTTCTGCACCATTTGTCGGCATCTGCCGCACAATTTTGCACATAAGTATTAAAACAGTTTTCGTCAACAAATTGTCCGTTATCAAGTTTTGCGAAATATCCGTAAACGCCTTTGTTTGTATAATAAAAATCATCAACGCTTAAATCGTTTTTTTGCGTGATTTCAAAAAAATGTTTTGCAAATTCTTTCATTTTTTCGGTTTCACATTCAATAGTTTTTTGCAGTTTTATTTTATACAAACGTAAAAAGTCTTTCTCGGCAAAGCGTTTATACACCTCATCTTGACGGGATTTAAATTTCTCGGAAATAATATTTTTATAAAATTTTTCTATATCATCGGCAATTTTCCAGCTTTTGTTTTCTTCGATTTTTTGATTGATATATTCTTTCAGCCATTGAAGCAAACCTTTGTTTTCACGGGCATTTTCAATCATCAATTCAATAGCGTTTTGTAATATTTCATCATCGTCCAAACTTACATTAAAATTTGTGCCAATGCCGAGTTCCTTTGCCATATTGCGCAAAATTGACTGAAAAAAACTGTCAATGGTTTCTATCCTGAATTTTCTGTAGTCGTGTAATATCAATGTCAAAGCCAAAGCTGCTTGTCGGCATATTTCATCTTTTGATTTTCGGGTTTCGTCGCAAATGGTTTGCAAATAACGTTGCGATTCGTTCAGATTTTTTGACAATCCGTAAAGTTCGCTCATTATCCTGTTTTTCATTTCGGCAGTTGCTTTGTTGGTAAATGTTACCGCCAAAATGTTTTTGTACGATTTGGGATTTTCTATCAACAATTTTATATATTCAGTTGCCAATCGAAAAGTTTTTCCCGACCCCGCCGATGCTTTGTAAACTACCAGTTCCGATTTCATTTGTTTTATTTCAACTCGTTTTTATATTTGTACAAATTTACATGAAATATTTGGAACGGCAAAGTTCTTATACCAAGCCACTATTAAAAAATGGTTAATGATTTAATGGTTGATGGTAAAGCGTAAATAATAAAATAAAATGATTACCGTATATGATACCTAAAATGATTTTTATATGAAACAGCAGCAATTAACAACCTGTCAAACTGTTTTTCACCGAAGTATCGCCGGTTAAACTTATAACAAA
>JAISPX010000079.1 GCA_031274595.1 Prevotellaceae bacterium
TTGCATTGAAAAAACAAAAAAAAGAACCAATGCACAAAAATACAAATTTTAGCGGACAGCCGGTATATAATCAGATATTAAAATTGCTGAATAGAGAAAAAATCAGCAAAATCAGCAAAAAAATACGCTGAACAGCAAAAGCAAAAAAGGCAATTAGCAGAATCATATATAACCAAAGCAAAAGAATTTTATGCCTCAAAAAACTATGATAGCGCAATATCTAATTTTAACAAAGCTATTGATATTTGGGTATTATCAGAAGATGAAAGAAAAAATATTTTGGTGATAATTGGAGATATATATTTTGATATGCAAGATTACTATAAAGCATTTTTTAAATATCAGACGGTTAGTAGTAATGCAATGATGAGCACTATAAGTGTAGGTATTCTATATTTAGATTCCAAAGACTATAAAACGGCAAAAAATATGTTTAATAAAGTACTTAAAGACAGTAATTCCAATAAAATAAAGGCTTATGCCTACTGTGGCTTAGGGCTGACATATTATACGGAAGGAAAAACCGGAGATGCAATAAAAAACATGCAAAAATCGGCGGAATTAGGATATAACAAGGCAAAAGATTGGTTGAAAGAGAAAGGGGTATAGTTGGTAAATAATATTTTTAAACAAATAGTCACTCTTCAGAAAGTTTTTTTTGTTTTTATTTCAGCAGGCACAACCTTAAATAATACAACCTTTCGTTGGCGTGAGGTTTTCCCTCGCGCTGTCTATTTCGGAAGGTTGCCCCTGCGAACAGAAAAGAGCCGCGTGTGAGCGCGGTTTTTTATACCTGTTAATATATGCAGGGGCAATCGCAGGGGCGAATAAATTATTTGTTGTACCTTTGCGCCAAATACTGATAAGAGCACAGCGCAAAAACTGATGGAAGTGCAAACGGGCTAATGATTTGTCGAATATTAAGAAACATGATGAAATAATGGATGCAGGAACAAAAGAATCGGTTGCGAAAAAAGAGAAATTTATTGTTTGGGTAGATGATAATTACCATTATATGGACACGGACTACCGCCGGAAAGCAGGAGAATACGACACAAAAGAAGAGGCAATTGAAGTATGTCGAAAAATAGTCGAAGCGTTCTTCACAGGTCAAGAAGGAGGGAGCGCCAAAGACTTGTATTCCGCATACACACAGTATGGAGAAGACCCTTTTATTGAAACCGGCGGTTTTTCGGCATGGTATTATGCAAAAGAATTGAGTAAAAAATTATGTCAGCATTAGCAAGAGCCATAGAAATAGCGGTCGCTGCCCACAAAGGGCAGAAAGACAAATCGGGAGCGGATTATATCCTGCACCCGCTGCGGGTCATGCAGCGCGGCAGGACGGAAACGGAAAAAATATGCGGCGTGCTGCACGATGTTGTCGAAGACACCGACTGGACGTTTGAAGCCCTCGAACGGGAAGGTTTTGCCAAAGAAGTGATCGACGCGCTGCGCTGCGTTACCAAAGAATCGGAAGACGGGGATTACGACCGGTTTATCGACCGCGTTGCGCAAAATCCGGTTGCCGTACAGGTTAAAATCAACGACCTGCTCGACAATATGGATGTTACACGCTTCAGGCAACTGAACGAATCGGATTTGAAACGCCTGAACAAGTATCTGAAAGCGTATTGGAAATTGACGGAAAGAACAGGTGAGAATCCTTAAAATCAGTATAATCTGCAGATATTTCAAATCCACAAATACTACAAATTCAACACATTTATGCAGTTGTCATAATTAAAATCAATAAAATTATCAATTATCAAGTCGGCGTTGCCTGTGGCTTGTATTGCTTCGCGCGAGTTGGTTGTTGCAAGCGCTACGACTTTCATTTTTGCATTTCGTCCGGCTTCAATTCCGGCAAACGAATCTTCAAAAACTATGCAGTCTTTTACATCGGCGTTTAAATCTTCTGCGGCAAGTAAATATCCTTGCGGATTTGGTTTTGAGTGCGTTACACGATTGGCTGTAACAATGGTGTCGAACCATGAATACATATTAAACTTTTTCATAATTCGAGATAATTTTACATTGTCCGAGCTTGTTACAAGTCCTGTTTTTATGCCTCGTGATTTTAGTTGCGCAATAAAATTTTCTGCGCCGTTAATCAGTGGACAATCCATTTCTGCTTCAAATTGTTCGCAATCGGCAACAATTTTGTTTTGCTCGGCGGCAGAAAAATTATAAAAATAGTTGTTCAATATTTGCGGCATTGTTTGTCCTTTTACTTTGCCTGCAAAATTATTTCCGTGACCATGCAATTCTCCTTGTCTGCCCCAAAATTTGTCGTATTGAGGTTCAGAATCAAGAATTACTCCGTCTAAATCAAAAAGCGCTGTCATATAATAAATTAAAAATTAAAAACGAAGAGTGAAGAATGTATTTGTGTTATATTATTTTTCATTTTTTTTTGCTGTTTTTACTGTACTTACCAATAATGAGATAATTTCGTTAATATCAGAAAATAAACTTTCAAACATTTTTTTTTCAATATAATCTGTTGCATAAAATAATTGTATCCAGTAGCGAGTTTCATTTGCTTCTTTCAATGCAATACTCATTTTTGAAATAAAATCAAGTTTGCTTTGTGCATAGTTTGCTTCGCTTTCGAGTGCGCCTATAGCAGTACCTGAACGTAATATTTGTTTACTAATAGTATATTCGTTTTTTTCTGTTTGCAGCCATTGTGCTAATCTAACAATCCTCACAGCCAATGCAAAACATTTGTTTTTTAAAACATCTTTGTTGTCTTTCACACTTCGTTATTTATCAATATTTGTAAAAAATTAAAAACGAAGAGTGAAGAATGTATTTGTGTTATATTATTTTTCACTCTTCATTTTTCACTCTTCGTTTTATTATTAGTATCCGAATATTTCCTGTTGTTTCAAAAATTTGATTTCGCCGAGTTGACGAATTTTATTCAAATCCAAATCTTTTGAGTTACCTAATATTCCATAGAAATACGTGCGATTTTTTATCCATTTTTCCTGAAATGCTTTAACATCTGCAAGCGTCATGTTTTGTACGTTTTCGTAAACGGCTTTATTTCTGTCGTAATCAACTCCCATGTCTTTTGCGCGAATATACTCCCAAAGCACGTCGTCTTTTATTGTGCGTTCGGTGCTTAAACGCGAAATGAGCGCTTGTTTTGCAATATTAAATGCGGCTTCGCTTTCGGGCATATTTTCAATGATTTCGGCAAAAGCATCTACAGCTGCCGACACTTTGTCGTTTTGCGATATTATAAAAGCAGTAAAAACGTATGGTTTGCTTGCTCTGCTGGGCGAATTTAAATAGGCGCTTGCCGAATATGCCAGACTGCGCGCTTCGCGCATTTCCTGAAATACGATAGAGTTCATTCCGCCGCCAAAATATTCATTATATAAAGCAACGTTTGCATCGTTTGCTACATCAAATTTATCGCCTCTGTTTGAATATTGAATATAATAAGTGTTTTTTGCATCATATTCAGCCATGAACACTTTATTTTCAGGTGTTTCTACATTTTTTAATTCTGTTTTTTCCGTAATGGGAACAAGCGTTTCAGGCGTTTTATGATATTTGTTTATTACATCTGCAACTTCTTGGCTTTTCATTGGTCCGTAATATAATACATAATGTTCCTTTTTTATTAAATCTTTGATTTTTGCAAGCAAATCGGTTGATTTAAGCGCATTCAGGGCATCGTTTGATAAGATTACGTTCTTTATATAATCTTGTCCATAAAACAAATAACGTTGTAAAGCGGAGAAGTTTGAACGTTGATTAAGTTTTGAATCTTTACGTGATTTAAGTATGTCAAATTTCAGATTTTCAAGAATTTCATCATTTGGTTGCGCATCGTTTATAAGTTCTTCCATAAGTTCAACTGCTTTGGGCATATTTTCGCTCAATCCGCTAATGCTTACGTAACATCTGTCGGTTTGCACACTTGCGCTGAATGAACATGCAATGTTATAAAACTCTTTTTTGATTTCTTCGGGCGATTTTGTGCTTGTTCCGAGATAATCAAGATAACTGAAAGCCGTTCCTATTGTTGCATCGCTGTTGCTGCCGACTTCAAAAACGTATTCCATGCTAAACAAATCTGTGGTTTCATTTTTCTTGTACAGCACAGGAATATTTGATTTTGCCGTAGTTTTTTCCATATCTTTATTGAAATCAACAAAAACGGGTTCGATAGGATTTACTTGGGCGGTTTTTATTTCCTGCAGAAAACTGCTTGCTTCGTCTCGGTTTGTTGCAATAGGCGTAATTTGCGGTTTTTCTATCTTTTTTTCGTTAGGATCTTGTCCCTGACGTTTATATACGGCAACATAATTATTGTCGCCGAATTTTTCGTTTGCAAATTTCACAATATCATCTTTTGTGATTTTTGATAAACGCTCAACAACGTTGATTTGTTTTTCCCAATCTACTCCATTTATGAAAGCATCAACAAAAATATCTGCGCGACCATAATTAGAATCAAGATATTGCATGATTTGTAATTTATAATTGTCAATACTTGCTTTCAATAAAGTTTCGTCGAAATCGCCATTGCGAAGTTTTGCTATTTCGGCAAGCAATAAATCTTTGGCTTCGTCGAGTGTTTGACCTTCTTTGGGAGTTGCCTGCATCAGCAACATTCCGTAATCGCTAAGCATTGATTGATAAGCATAAGCGTTCAATATTTTTTGTTGTTGCAAAAGGTTTATATCAATCAATCCTGCCTGACCGTTGTATAAAATGCTTGATGCAATGTTTGCCAAATCGGCATCGTCGCTGTTTGCTCCGTTTAGTCTCCAAGCCAGAGCGATTCTTTCCGCTTCAAGTCCGATAGCCTCTTTTACAACAGGCGTTGTGATGGGTTCTTCGGCTTTGAATTGAAGTTTAGGCAGATTTTCGTTTGGTTTCAGTTCTCCGAAATATTTTTTGATGATATTAATTGTTTCGTCAGGGTCGAAATCTCCCGAAAGACATATTGCCATATTATTTGGAACATACCATTCTTTATAAAAATTTTTGATATTTATTATTGATGGATTTTTCAGCTGTTCCTGAGTTCCAAGCACTGTTTGCGTTCCATAAGGATGATTGGGATACAATCCTGCAAGTATATTTTGAAAAATTTTACGCGAGTCGCTTGTCAGCGAAATGTTGTATTCTTCGTAAACAGTTTCAAGTTCGGTGTGAAATCCGCGAATAACGACATTTGAAAATCTGTCGGCTTGAATTTTCGCCCAATTTTCAATTTGATTACTCGGGATATCTTCAGTATAGCAGGTAACGTCGTAACTTGTGTAAGCATTTGTTCCGTTTGCGCCTATTGTTGACATGAGTTTGTCGTATTCGTTAGGAATTGCAATTTTGGATGCTTCGTAACTTATGCTGTCAATTTTTTTATACAATGCTTTACGTTCGGCATCGTCTGTTGTTTTTCTGTAAATTTCAAACAGATTTTCGATTTCGTCAAGCAATGGTTTTTCGGCTTCGTAATTTGATGTTCCGAAATTCGTAGTTCCTTTGAACATTAAATGTTCAAAATAGTGAGCCAGTCCTGTGGTTTCGGCAGGGTCGTTTTTGCCTCCTGCTCTTACTGCAATAAAAGTTTGAATTCGCGGTTGTTCTTTATTCGCCGCCATATAAACTTTCAATCCGTTATCCAATGTGTAAATGCGAGCCTTAATAGGGTCGTTTTTTACAGTTTCATAATCTTTTTTCGTGTTACACGAAATAGCCGTAATTGCTAATATTATTGATATTGCAATTAATTTTAATTTTACTGTCATAATATTAATTTTAAATTAAAAAAACTTTTTATTTTATCCAAAAAATTTACTTAGTTGTGATATTTCCGATGAGAATGTGAATAAAATTACTCTGTCGTATGGTTTTATTTCCACATCATCATTTGCGATAATGCTTGTGTCGCCGCGAATTATGCCTGCAATAACGGCATCTTGAAAATTGAGTTCGCCTATTTTCTTTTTTGTTGACATGCTTCCCGGTTTTACAATAAATTCAAGAACTTTCGCATCCGAGCCTGAAAGATATTTTACCGTTTGAACATCCGAGCCTATTGTGAAGCGAAAAATTTTGCTTGCCGTGATAATTTTTTTGTTTATAACAGTGTCAATTCCTACATCTTCGGCAAATTTTATATAGTCGATATTTTCAACTTCGGCAATTGTTTTTTTCACTCCCAGACGTTTTGCCGACATGCAAGCCAAAATATTTATTTCCGAACTTCCTGTAACCGCAACAAAAGCGTCCATGTTTTTCACTTCTTCTTCAATAAGCAAATCCATATTGCGTCCGTCTCCGCTTATGATTAGCGATTTAGGAAGAGTTTCGGCGAGTATTTCACATTTTCCCAATTCATTTTCAATAATTTTTATATTTGTTCTGTCTTCCAGTTCGCGTGCAACTCGTGTGCCAATGCGGCTTCCGCCCAATATCATCAAATTGCGGACATTAATATTTGTCTTTCCACAAAGTTGCAAAAAGTCGTCTGTATAATCTTTATCTGCAATAACATAAAGCGTATCGTTAATCTGAAATTCATCGGTTTCATTTACTATCGATGTGTTGCTGTTGCGAGTAATTGCGATAATTTTGGATTGAATATTACTGTTGTCTTCCGACTTCAAAAAATCTGCCGTTTTATCAATCAACGGAGCGCCTTCTTCAAGTTTTGCGACTATCAGTTGCAATTTTCCACCCGAAAAATCAATGTATTCGGATGTTCCCGTTTGACGCAGCATCTTAATAATTTCGTTGGATGCAATGCGTTCTGGATAAATCAAATAATCTATTCCGAGATTTAAAAATATTTCTTTGTTGTAGGGAAAAAGATATTCGTTGTTATTTATTCGCGCTATTACGCGTTTTGCGCCTAAGGCTTTTGCCAACAAGGCGCAAGTGATGTTCATGTCTTGATCTTCGGCGGGATTTACTGCAATAAACAAATCGGCTCGTTTGATATTTGCATCGTTCAAAACCGATATTAATGTAGGCAATCCATTAATAGTCAACGCATCTACAACAGATTCTACTTTACGCAACCGTTCTTCGTTTGAATCGATTATAGTAACGTCATGATAGGCATTTGTAAACAGTTTTGCCAAATAAAAGCCAACTTCTCCTGCTCCAGCAATTACAATTTTCATTTATTAAATATTTAATAAAGCACAAAGATAATATAAAATAATAAAAAAACTAACGATTTAACATTAATAATTGATTAATTTGTTAATAATAAAATCTTATGTATTGCGAAGCGTTTTTAGGTTTTTGCAAAATTCCGCCTGCGTTTGTTTACGGGAAACAGAAAAAGCCTATCATTCAGACTAAACGAACAGAACATAATATGGTTAATGATATAATGGTAAATAATAAAATAGTAAATAAAATCTCGCCTTTGCAAGGCGAAACAGGTGTAACATAATATTAATAATTATCCTTGTTTTTAACTTTAAAAATATTTTATAATGGCACATATAACATTATGATATTAAGACATTAATAATTATTTTTTATTTGGATTAACAAAGTTTAACTAAACAAGATAGTTTTGAAACTAAAACTATTAGTTTCTTTGCATAACAAAATTGATTATTATGAAACAACTCACAACAAAAGAAGAAGAAATAATGGGATTTTTCTGGAAAGAAGGTCCGTTATTTGTGAAAGAATTACTGACTTTTTATGATGAACCGCGACCGCATTTCAACACAATTTCGACAATAGTGCGAATACTCGAAAACAAAGGGTTTGTGTCGCACGAAACTTTTGGCAATACTTACCGCTATTTTGCAACTATCAGCGAAGAGGAATTTCACAAAGGAACGCTTGGAAATGTTGTCTGCAAATATTTTAACAACTCCTACCTTAATATAGTGTCGGCGTTTGTTGAAGAAGAAAAAATTTCGCTCGAAGAATTGAGAGAACTGATAAAAAATGTACGGAAATCTTAAATTAATATTTTCAAAATGGGAACTTTATTGGTTTATATAATCAAATCGGGAATCTGCTTATCAGTACTTTATCTGTTCTACAAACTTCTGTTAAGCAACGAAACATTCCACAAATTTAATCGGGCTGCGCTGTTGGGAATTTTATTTTTGTCGATGACCTTACCGCTGATAGAAATATCTTTCAATAAACAAGCGATTGAAATGCCCGAAAACGTAATGCTGATGCTGCAATCGTCTTGGGTTTCCGCAAATGTAGCAAACACAGGATTGACGCAACAACCCGAAATAACGGAAATAACATGGTTGCACATAATGTTGTTGATTTATATTGTCGGAATTATATTTTTGCCCGTAAGAAATATTTATTCAATAATCAGACTTTGCGTGCTTATAAAAAACGGGAAAAAACAAAAAATTGAGAAAAATATCACGCTTGTGATACACGACAATAACATTGCTCCGTTCAGTTGGTTTAAATATATAGTAATTTCGGAAAAAGATTTTAATGAAAACGGAAATGAAATCATCGCTCACGAAAAAGCGCATATTCTGAAACGACACTCAATAGATTTGATGCTTTGCCATATTTACAACATAATTCAATGGATTAATCCTGTTGCGTGGCTGTTCAAACATGAATTGCAAAACATTCACGAATACGAAGCCGACGAGGCTGTAATAAACAAAGGTATAAATACAAAACAATATCAAATGTTGCTTATACAAAAAGCCGTAGGCGCAAAACTTTTTGCGCTGGCAAACAATTTCAACAAAA
The DNA here is from genome assembly GCA_031274595.1 of Prevotellaceae bacterium. Classification (GTDB taxonomy): domain Bacteria; phylum Bacteroidota; class Bacteroidia; order Bacteroidales; family UBA932; genus JAIRKV01. Next base: position 8,743 of record JAISPX010000079.1, read on the forward strand.
GTAAACTAAAAAAACGCATAAAAATGATGTCAAAACAAAAATCAAATCCATATTCGCGGCTAAAATATTTATACGTGTTGCCTCTGCTTGCCGTTTTTGTTACGGCGTTTGCAAATCCGCAAATGAAAGATGAAATGGAAAAAATTTCAGCCATCAGTATCAGCGATTTCATTGCCCAAAACGAAACCGATGAAAATGAAAATTCAACTGCTGCCGATTCAATCAGTAAAAGTTATGTTTATCAAATTCAAATTAACGATTCTGTTGACAGTACTACAAAAGCCACTGCTGTTATAAGCAAATCCATCAACAATCAGGATACAATTATAATTTATTTGACACAGGATAATGTCGGAAAATCAGATGTTGATTCGCTTGACAACCCTACAATTGTTTTAGATGGCGAAATAATAGAAAACGTAAGCGATGTTGACGAAAACGATATAGAAAGCGTTAGCGTTTTTAAAAATGCCGCGTCTGCGGGAAAAGACAGCAATGACAAAACGCACAGTTTTGTATTAATAACAACTAAAACAGATAAAGACGGAAATAAGAAACCAACTACGAAAGTTTATACAAAAACATTCTCTCGGAGCGGAAAAACATCCAAAACGTCATCAAATATATTTATTACTTGCGACACTATTTCGCTGAATAAACATAATAACCAGATGCGTATTATGTTTGAAAATTCAAATCTTGACTCGTTGACCAACGCTGTTTTTGCAAAATTACCAGATATGGATTCCATAAAAAAGACTTGGTCTTACGGTTTCAAATCGTGGAATACCGACTCAATGAAAGTTTGGAGTTCCGACATAAAATTGTGGAATATAGATTCTCTGAAAAAAATGAATTTCAATTTTAATTTTAATTTGGATTCGGTCAAAGTAAACTATGATGATTTGTTTTATACAAAACCTTTGGTAATTGTCGATGGCAAGGAAATGAAACTTGACGATTTTGAAAAAACAAGTTCTAATGCCGAAATAATCGGAACAATATCGGTATTAAAAGGCGAAGCGGCAACCAAACAATACGGAACAAAAGCGCGTAACGGAGTAATAATTATTGATTCAAAAAAACCATCCGATAAAAACAAAAATAAAATCTTTAATAATAATTCTAAACAATAAAAAATTATGAAAACGAAAATTCTAATCACAGCCCTGTTCTGCACATGTTTATTCAATTCGGCAAAAGCGCAAAGCGTACAGGTGATTTACGAAACGCAGCCACAAATGCAAATGAAAATAGATGGTTTGGATGAAAGTTTTATTGACCAAATAAGGAAAAGCACAAAAATCAGAAATATACTTTGCTACAATAACGGCGAAAGCGTTTATAAAACAATGAAAAACGAAGATGGAAATTCCTCATCTGGAATAAAGATAATGACTTCCGCTTCGGAAGATGTTACTTACAGAAATCATAAAACAAATAAAGAAATTGCGTATAAGGATTTTTTCGGTAAAGGATTTTTAATAGAATCCGAACTGGGGAAAGATGGAAAATGGGAAATTACAGATTCCACAAAAGACATACACGGTTATACTTGCAAAAAAGCAATATCAAAAAGCGATAAACAAGAAACCGTAGTTTGGTTTTGTCCGAATTTGCCTATAAAAGACGGACCTCTTTACACAGGCTTGGATGGACTTGTTTTGGAAATGACAACTAACAATCTTTCTATTGTGGCAAAAGAAATAATATCAAGCGATGCCGATTGTCAAATTACAGCGCCGAAAAAAGGTAAAAAGATAAGCAAAGAAGAATTTGACAAAATGGTTGAAAAACGAATGAAAGCAATGGAACAGACCAGCGGCGATGGTGGCGGAATGGTAATAAAAATTATGAGATAAACAAAATAATCCTAAACTAATATAATGAGAAAATTTTTATTTTTTGCAGCATTTTTCACATGTTGCGCGGGCGGTTTTGCTCAAACCAACAGCATAAAAGGTCGTGTAGCCAACGAAAAAAACGAACCTGTAAGTTTTACAACCGTTATATTGCTGTCTGCAAAAGATTCTACTGTTGTAAAATATACCACAAGCGATAACAGCGGCGCATACGAATTGTCGCAAATAGCAAACGGACAATATTTGGTAGAAGCGCGCCATGTAGGATATTCTGCGCAATACATAAAAGCAGGCGTTTTCGGGAATAACAATCTCAATATTAATTTTAATCTGAAAGAAGAAGTTACAACTCTCGATGCAGCAAAAATAAAAGCAAATTACAACGGAGTAGAATTTAGCGGCGACACAATTCGCTATAATCCTCTCGCATATACCGACGGTTCTGAAGTTACGCTTGGCGAGATGATGAACAAACTGCCCGGAATTAAAGTTGACAATTCTGGAAAAATAACGGCGCAAGGCAAAGATGTGGATGCTGTTTTAATTGAAGGCAAAGATTTATTTTCGGGCAACACACAAATACCTTTGCAAAATCTTCCCGCAAATATAGCCGAAAAAGTTGAAGTTGTCAATAATTACAGCGAATACGATATTATGAAAGGATTTCAGTCATACGAAAAAACGGCGATAAATGTTCGGGTAAACAAAAGTTTTTGGGAAAAAATCAATGGAAATATAAGTCTTGCAGGCGGCATACAGGATAAATTTTATACAAAAAACAATATCATACGATTACAACCTAAATTTATGACATCTGTAACCTTGTCGGGAAATAATCTTGGCGAAAAACTTTTGGAATTTAATGATTACATTAAAATGAAAGGCGGAATGAACGAATTTTCTACCGGCAACAACAGTTTTACCTTTTCGTTAGACGAAACCGAAGCCTCGCTGATAATGGCGGCAAGCCCGAATACATACAGTAATACAAACAATCTTGCAGTGGTAAATGTTTCGGCTCAACCCAATGAAAAACTGAAAATAAACACATACGGACTTTTCAACATGTCAAAATCGAAAGACGAAGACGAAAGTCAATACACCTATTTCAATGCAAACGGAGATGAGCGTTATACAAAATCGACAAAAAGCGTGAAACGCAATAAAGTAGGCAGCGGATTTTTGAAATTATCATACAATCCATCCAAAACATTGAATTATATTTATCAGGGAAATTTTACGGATGCTCTTGTAAAATCAAATTCAAATATTGATAATATCGACCTGTTTACCACGCTGCAAAACAGAAGAACAGCGTTGAGCACAACGCATACTTTTACGATGCTCAAAAAAATTAAAGACAATGCTTTTACGGCAAATGTTAATTTTTCATATAAAGATGCGCCTGCCGAATATGGTTTTCAAACCGATTCGCTTTTGTTGCCGTTAACAATAAATCCTTTCAATAACCTGTTTTACGTTTTACAGGATAAAAACGCAATGCAAAAAACCGCAACTGTGGATTTATCGTATATGCACAAATTAAATCAGTCGTATTTTATGAAAGTTGCATTAGGCGCAAATTATACGCGGGACGATTTTGAATCGCGTATTTATGAAAATCGTCCTGACGAAGAACAAAAACCGATTACAGATGACGATTTTATGAATGATTCCGATTTTGGATTTTTCAATCAGACTTTAACTGCCAATATCACAAAAAATCAAGGTGTGTTTAGATTTAAGGCAGGTTTCACTGCGCGTAATATGATTTTTTATCATAATATCAAAAGAACATTGGACGATGCAAACAAAATTGTTTTGGAACCCGAACTTGAATTTTCGGTTCACCCCAAACAAATGCGGCAATTTTCCGTTTCGTATAGAAAAAGTACGACAATGACGCCAATCGAAGATTTGATGTCGGGAATGTATATCAACAGTTTCAACAATTATGCAAACGGCGGTAATTTTGAAAAACTTTTTGCCGACAGGCACTCTGTTTCAACAATGTTTTCTGATTTCAACCAGTTTCACGAAACACAGTTTTTTGTTACGATGCGTTACGTGCAAACCAACGGAACAACGGCAAAAGACTATTATCGCACAGGCTTGCTCAACGAAACCCGCACCATCGCGGCGGTATCTGATAAATACAATATTTGGGGAACTTCGTCATTTTCCAAAAAGTTCATGTTTGCGCCCGTATCTGCCAACGTAGGTATAACTTACAGACAAAATAAATCTTCGTATTTTACGGAAGGCAATGAAATAGAAAGTAAGACATATTCGGCTTCGGCAGAGTTTGGCTTATCAAGCAGTTATAAGGAAGGATTTAATTTCGGATTAAATGCTGTTTTGTCGCGCAACTATTACAAGGCTATAGTATCAAACAAGCAGGATATACAACGATATTCGGGTAAAATTTCGTTCAGAAAAAATAATTTCTACATATCAACATCTCTTGATTACGAACATAATGATGCCCGCAAAGTAATGCAGCATTTTTATTATTGGAATACCGATATTCGTTATTCATTCGGCAACAAAAAATACGAACTGCAATTAATCGGAAACGACATGCTTCATACAGCCGACAAACGCTGGCGCGAAATTGCATACACCGACAACGCAATGATAGAAAGTTTCACACGCCGTATTCCCGGAAGTATTATTTTGAAATTTAACATGAAGATTCAGTAATTAGTCGCTCCTTACGAAGTCAGATTATTGCAAAATTATATCAAACCGCTAATAAGAAATGGTTAATGATAAATAAAATCTCGCCTTTACAAGGCGAAACAAGTAGAACATAATAACTGTATTAGCCTGCCAAAATAAAAAAGTGCCTGTTGGGTATTACCTTGCAATTTTTCAAATTTTAAGCAAATTTAATCCATGTTTGTATTAGGCATATAATTGGCTGTTTATCTATGGTTTTAATATGGTGATTGTATTTGCGAATTAACAAATTATTACACTGTCGGGTAGTCGTAAATTATAAATTATTATTTTTTTTCATATCTTTGCGGGCTAATATTGAATAATTTATTTACTAGAATAGACTATTTATGACAAAAACATTAAAGATTGTTGTGCTGGCAAAACAAGTTCCCGACACACGCAACGTTGGAAAAGATGCCATGAAAGAAGACGGAACTGTAAATCGTGCAGCGCTTCCTGCAATTTTCAATCCCGAAGATTTGAACGCACTTGAGCAGGCTCTTCGGCTAAAAGACAAATATGCAGGCTCAACTATTACCGTTTTAACTATGGGACCCGGACGTGCTGCCGAAATTATCAGAGAAGGTTTATTTCGCGGCGCAGACAACGGTTATTTACTTACCGACCGCGCTTTTGCAGGAGCCGATACTTTGGCAACATCGTACGCTCTTGCTACCGCTATCAGAAAAATAGGCGACTACGATATTATTATCGGCGGACGACAGGCAATTGATGGCGACACGGCGCAGGTAGGCCCGCAAGTTGCCGAAAAACTCGGTCTCACGCAAATTACTTATGCCGAAGACATAGTTAAAATTGAAGATGAAAAAATTACGGTTAAACGACACATTCCGGGTGGAATCGAAACTGTTGAAGGTCCGCTTCCTATCGTTATCACAGTAAACGGTTCTGCGGCTGCGTGTCGTCCGCGTAATGCGAAGTTGGTGCAAAAATACAAACATGCAAAAACACCAACCGAAAAAGCAGAAAATAAACCAAAACATGCAGATTTGTATCAAACGCGCGATTATCTGAATCTTGTAGAATGGAGCGTCAGTGATATAAACGGCGACACGGCACAATGCGGATTATCAGGCTCGCCTACGAAGGTAAAAGCCATTCAAAACATTGTTTTTCAGGCAAAAGAAAGCAAAACAATAACGAATGCCGATAACGAAATTGAGGATTTAATGGTTGAATTATTAAGCAATCACACCATAGGCTGATATACTGTTTTGAAGATATAAAATATTAATTAAATTAAAACTAATATAATGAATAACTTATTTGTATATTGCGAAATAGAAGACAACACTGTTGTAGATGTAAGCCTCGAACTGCTTACAAAAGGACGCTCGCTGGCAAATCAATTGAAATGTCAACTGGAGGCTATTGTTATAGGCAATAAACTGGATGGTATCGAAAAACAGGTAATACCTTATGGAGTAGATAAATTACATGTGTTTGACGGAGAAAAACTTTATCCTTACACATCTCTTCCGCATACATCGGTTTTGGTAAATTTGTTTATAGAAGAAAAACCGCAAATCTGTCTGATGGGAGCAACAGTTATAGGTCGCGATTTGGGACCTCGCGTATCGTCGGCGCTCAAAAGCGGTTTGACGGCTGATTGCACTTCACTCGAAATAGGTTCACACGAAGACAAAAAAAATAATATTGTTTACGAAAACCTTTTATATCAAATTCGTCCTGCGTTTGGAGGAAATATTGTTGCAACAATTATCAATCCCGAACATCGTCCGCAAATGGCTACAGTTCGTGAAGGCGTAATGAAAAAAGAAATTCTTGATGAAAATTACAAGGGAGAAGTTATAAAACACAAAATTTCGACATACGTTGACGAAAGCGATTATGTTGTGAAAGTTATAGAACGCCACATTGAAAAAGCGAAACATAATCTTAAAGGCTCTCCAATTATAATTTCCGGAGGTTACGGCGTAGGTTCAAAAGAAAATTTCAGATTGCTGTACGATTTGGCAAAAATTATAAACGGCGAAGTAGGCGCAAGCCGTGCGGCAGTTGATGCAGGGTTTGCAGAACACGACAGACAGATAGGACAAACAGGCGTTACGGTGCATCCAAAATTATATATCGCCTGCGGAATATCAGGACAAATTCAGCACATTGCAGGAATGCAGGACAGTTCCATAATAATTTCAATCAATACAGACGAAAATGCGCCAATCAATCAAATAGCCGATTATGCAATAATTGGAGACGTGATGGATGTAATTCCGAAAATGATTAAGTATTATAAGAAAAATTCAAAATAAAACATTTATAAATGAATTATTTTGTAAAGTAAACTTAATATGAAATACGATTTTATTCAGGAATATTGCCTCTCAAAAAAAGGAGCAGAAGAAGATTATAAAAAAGAATGGGATGCAATTCGTTATATGATTAGAGGTAAAATGTTTGCAATGGTCGGTAACGATAATTTAAATCTGCCGATTATATCTGTCAAACTTGAACCCGAATATGGAATTGAACTGAGAGATAAATATAACGATATTGTTCCTGCTTATTATATGAATAAAATACATTGGAATTCTTTATATTTAAACGGAAATGTTCCCGATGAAATATTGAAGAAAATGTTAGACCATTCTTATGAATTAATATTTTCATCATTAAGTAAAAAAGCACAAAAAGAAATATTAGAAGAAAATAAAACAATAAAATAAACTGTTTTTAGTTGTTTTTCTGGTCGGAAAACAGCAAAAAACCCTTATAACAATAATTATGGCAAATTTTTATAACGATAACAAAGACCTGCAATTTCACTTGTCGCATCCTTTGATGAAGAAAATTGTAGAGTTGAAAGAAAAAAATTTTGAAGACAAAGAGAAATTTGATTATGCTCCCGTTGATTTTGACGATGCAATGGACAGTTATCAAAAAACTCTCGAAATAATAGGCGAAATTTGCGGTGAAATCATTGCGCCAAATGCCGAAAGCGTTGACCACGACGGACCAAAGCATGAAAACAACCGCGTAATTTATGCCGAAGGAACACAGCAAAACCACGAAGCCTTACAAAAAGCAGGCGTTTATGGAATTTCGCTTCCTCGCGAATATGGCGGATTAAATTTTGCTATGGTTCCATACGTAATGGCAGCCGAACTTGTGTCGCGCGCCGATGCTGGATTTGCAAACATCTGGGGCTTGCAGGATTGCGCCGAAACAATTCACGAATTTGCATCAAAAGAAATTCAGGATGAATATCTTCCGCGTATTCCAAAAGGCGATACTTGCTCTATGGATTTAACCGAACCTGATGCAGGTTCGGATTTGCAGTCGGTTCAATTGAAAGCAACTTTTGATGAAGCAAAAAACTGCTGGTTTTTGAATGGAGTAAAACGTTTTATTACAAACGGAGATGCCCAAATAAAATTGGTTTTAGCACGCAGCGAAGAGGGAACAAAAGACGGAAGAGGTTTGTCGTACTTTGTTTGCGACAATAAGCACGACGATAAAATACTTGTTCGGCGTATCGAAAATAAATTAGGAATTAAAGGCTCGCCTACATGCGAACTTGTTTTCCGCAACGTGCCTGCAAAACTTGTAGGCGAACGCAGGCTCGGCTTGATAAAATATGTAATGTCGCTTATGAATGGCGCACGACTTGGCGTTGCCGCACAATCCATAGGTTTAGGGGAAGCCGCTTATCGCGAAGCATTGAAATACGCAAACGAACGCGCACAATTCGGAAAAGAAATAATAAATTTTCCTGCGGTTTACGAATTGCTCGTTACAATGAAAGCGCGTTTACAAGCCTCGCGTTCGTTGCTTTATGAAACTTCGCGTTTTGTAGATATTTACAAAGCGTACAATCTTCTAAGCAATGAGCGAAAACTTACGCCCGAAGAACGCGAAGAACATAAAGAATATCAACGCTTGGCAGATATTTATACTCCGATATTGAAACTTTTTGCAAGCGAATATGCCAATCAGCTTGCTTACGATGCAATTCAAATTCACGGCGGTTCGGGATTTATGAAAGATTATCTGGTTGAACGTCTTTACAGAGATGCCCGCATTTTGAACATCTACGAAGGCACTTCGCAACTTCAGGTTGTAGCGGCAATTCGCGGCGTTACAACAGGCGCTTACCTAAACAAAATTCGCCAATACGAAGCAAATGTTACGATTCCCGAATTTTCAAAAATGAAAGAACAACTTGTAACGCTTACAGCCGATTACGAACAGGCAGTTACATTAGTTACCGAAACAAAAAATCAGGAATATCTGGATTTTCACGCACGCCGTTTGGTTGAAATGGCAGGACACATAATTATGAGTTATCTGCTTTTGCTCGATGCACAACGCGACAGCGAATATGCAAAAATTGCCGAAGTTTATACAAAACGCTCAATCGCATGGAACGAAGAAAGATTTAATTACATAAAATCATTCAAATTGGAAGATATTGAGAATTTCAAATCTGTAATTGAATAATTTTATTATTGCATTCACAAGAAGGCTGTCAATTAATTTTCTGACAGCCTTTTATATTAAAACAAATTTGTCAAACAATAAATGAAAAAAATACAGAAAACCAATGCCGCACGTTTGCTCGACAGCAAGAAAATATCTTATGAATTGATTTCTTACGAAGTTGACGAAAATAATTTAAGCGCAATACACGTTGCAACTCAGATTGGAGAACAGGTTGATATTGTTTTTAAAACACTCGTTCTGCGTGGCGACAAAAACGGTATTTTTGTATGCATTATTCCCGCTGCCAACGAGGTAAATCTAAAATTGGCAGCCAAAGTTTCCAATAATAAAAATTGTGATTTAATTCCAATGAAAGAAATCCTTTCAGTTACAGGTTACATACGCGGAGGCTGTTCGCCAATAGGAATGAAAAAAAATTTCCCTGCATACATTCACAAAACATGTTTGGAATTTCCTTATATTTATGTTAGCGCAGGAATACGAGGCATGCAAATTAAAATCTCTCCTACAGACCTGATTAGCACGACTAACGCCACAGTCTGCCAACTGATTTGATGATTAAATTTTATATAAAATTGCTACTAAGAAATGGTTAATGATAAATAAAATCTCGCCTTTACAAGGCGAAACAAGTAGAACATGTATACTTAATACGTAAGTACAAAACTTATGCATATGTAAGTACAAAACTTAAGACAAACTATTGTTTTCTTCGATTAATCATAAAAAACCGACATTGAAAGGAAAATTCAATATCGGTTTTTGTCAATTTTGTGTGTATAATAATTTTATGCAATTATTCCAATTCAACCATAATAAAATCTTTGGTAACCGTGTCGCCTTGTTTTACATTCAAAAGTTTCACTTTTCCATCTGCGGTGGCAACTATTCGGTTGTGCATTTTCATTGCATCAAAAATCACGAGAACATCGCCTTTTTTGACAATATCGCCGACTTTTATTTTTACGTCAACAATTGTTCCCGGTAAAAACGATTTTATATGTTTTAGATTTTTAATCATATTCTACATATTAAATTTAACATTATAATTTATTAAAACGGCGGATTTCCATGCTTTTTACATGGACGTTCCACTTTTTTGTTTTTACAAATATCTAAAGCGTGTATCAGATATTTTCGCGTTTCGCAGGGTTCTATCACAGCATCAACAAATCCTTTGCCTGCGGCTACGTACGGATTTGCAAATTTGTCTTTATATTCTTGTATTTTACGAGAGCGCTCTTCGACAGGATTTTCTGCGCCAGCAATATCTTTACGGAAAATAACATTTGCCGCTCCTTCTGCTCCCATAACTGCAATTTCGGCAAGAGGCCACGCAAAAACAAAATCTGCCTGCAAATGACGCGAGTTCATCGCTATGTAACCGCCGCCGTATGCTTTGCGCAATATTACGGTAATGCGTGGAACGGTTGCTTCGCTGTATGCATACAAGATTTTTGCGCCATGTCGAATAACGCCCATGTGTTCCTGCTCAATGCCGGGAAGATATCCGGGCAGGTCTTCAAACGTAACAAGCGGAATATTGAATGAATCGCAAAAGCGGATAAACCGCGCGGCTTTGTCGGCTGAATCGCAGTCAAGCACGCCGGCAAGAGCATCGGGTTGGTTTGCAATAAAGCCAATCGTTTCGCCGTTTATACGTCCATAGCCGATAACTATATTTGGCGCAAATGCTGCCTGAACTTCAAAAAAATCGCTTCCGTCGGTAACTGACTTTATAAGTTCACGTACATCATAAGGAATTTTTGGGTCATCGGGGACAATTGTTTCTATTTTTGTTTTCGCAACAGGCTCTTTAGCCTCTGCTTTGATTATCGATTCTTTATTGTTATTCTGTGGAATATAGTCTAAAAGAGTACGAATTTGGTTAAAACATTCTTCTTCGGTTTGTGCGCAAAAGTGTGCATTTCCCGATATTTCGCTGTGTACGCGCGCTCCGCCTAAATCTTCCTGAGAAATTTCTTCGCCCAAAACTGTTTTAATTACATCAGGTCCTGTAATGAACATTTTTGAAACGCCTTCGACAACAAACACAAAATCGGTAAGCGCCGGCGAATAAACCGCTCCTCCTGCACAAGGTCCAAGAATTACCGAAAGTTGAGGAATTACTCCGCTTGAAATTGTATTGCGATAAAAAATTTCGCCATATCCCGCCAAAGCGCCAACGCCTTCCTGAATTCGAGCGCCTCCCGAATCATTAATACCGATAAGCGGAATACGATTATTAAGAGCGACATCCATTATTTTGGTGATTTTTTTTGCGTGCATAAAACCAAGAGAGCCTCCTGCTACAGTAAAATCCTGAGCAAAAACAGCAACCGTGTTATTGTTAATTTTCCCCGTACCTATGATAACTCCATCGGCGGGCATTTCTTTGCCAAGCATACCAAATTCACGAGCCTCGTGTTGTATAAACAAATCGTATTCTAAAAATGAATCTTTATCCAATAAAGCATCAATACGTTCACGAGCCGTTTTTTTTCCCATTTCTTTTTGTTTGGCGATAGATTTTTCGCCTCCGCCAAGCATTGTTTTGGCTTTGCGATTTTGTAATTCTTCAATTTTTTGCTTTAATATCGACATAAATCAATTTAATAATTAATACTAATATATTGTTCTAAAAACTATGCAAAGGTATAAAAAATAAATTAGCCGATTTTTCTGATTATTCATGCTCTGGTAATAAGCAGTTTGGCGCAAAATACAAAATGGAATTTAATGTTTTTTGAGTATCAGTATTATGTTATACTTGGACGATGAAACGATAGCGCAACCTATGATTATTAATATCTTTTTATTTACTATTTTATTATTTACGATTATACCATTAACCATTATTATAGAAAGTTTCCTGAACGCTTCCGGACGAAATCGCAGGCTTGCGAAAGTTTCCTGAACGCTTCCGGACGAAATCGCAGGCTTGCGAAAGTGTCCTGAACGCTTCCGGACGAAATCGCAGGCTTGCGAAAGTTTCCTGAACGCTTTCAGACGAAATCGCAGGCTTGCGAAAGTTTCCTGAACGCTTCCGGACGAAATCGCAGGCTTGCGAAAGTATCCTGAACGCTTCCAGACGAAATCGCAGACTTGCGAAAGTATCCTGAACGCTTCCAGACGAAATCGCAGGCTTGCGAAAGTTTCCTGAACGCTTCCAGACGAAATCGCAGACTTGCGAAAGTATCCTGAACGCTGTATCTGCCGATTTATATTTGCGGTCTTTTTTAAGAATGTCAATACAATCGCCTTTTTCGCGCATGCTTTTCATTAATTCGATAAATCGTTCATCATTGCAAATATTATCCAAATCGGAGTCGGCTCCAGCATTTGAATAATTTTTGTAATCATAGCCTTATAGTCGGGAATACTTTTTTCAAAGGCATCTATTGCTTCTTCATTTTTATTTTGAAGCGCATAAACGCAGGCAAGGTTATAGTAATTTTTTGCCTGAAAATCTTTATATACTGTTTGATTTTCATCGGATAAGCGTGAAAACAGCATAATTGATTCGGTTATTAATTTTTCAAGCGATTCGTAATCTTTAGTTTTAAATTTTTCTCTGATTGAGTTTTGAAGTGTTTGTGCATTAGCGACAAATGCTTCTGCCGATAAATCGTTTGTCTGTGCTGTCAGCGTTATATTGCACACAAATAATGACAAAATAATAATGAGTTTTTTCATGTTTTTTTATTTTAAATTAATACTACAATTGATAAAATTATTTTATATCTATATAACGAATAAATTTGCATTTTATTACATCAAAATAAAATATTTTATCTTGCGCGACTAATATGCTAATGCCAAACCGCTATTAAGAAATGGTTAATGATATAATGGTAAATACAACGCCGTCATTGCGGGCTTGACCCGCAACGGCGAAGCCCTCAACGAAGTTAATCTCCGAATTATCACATGCGATTTTTCAGGAGATACCGTGTCAAGCACGGTATGACGGGCTTTTAAGACAGCCTCAAATAGAACAGAATACAAATACTCAAAAAAACATTAAGCGTATTTTGATGGCAGTTTAGTATTAATATACATTTCATCAAAATAATTCATAATCATATTTGTTTTTGATGTACGAAGATATGAAGAAAATGACAAAAAAACGGATTTTCACAAAATAGAATATTAAATTTGAAAAAAAATTTAATAAGGATGCATCAAAACGCATTTTTTTACGTTATATATATGAAAGAGTTTTAATAAATGACAGGTTACGAAGAAATATTGAATGGTATCAGGCAAAACGATTCCCGCTTTCAAATGCAGTTTTACGATATGTTTGCAACAACAACTTATCAAAGCGCATTTGCAATTCTGGGCAACAGCAGCGATGCGGAAGAAATTATGCAGGATTGCATATTGAAAGCGCTTACAAAAATATCGCTCATCAAAGATGATGAATTGCAAATGAGAAAGATTTTACGCCGAATTGCCGCAAATGCCGCCATAGATGTTTTAAGAAAACGAAAATGTTTGTTTGATTTCAGCGAAAATACGCTTGATTGCATTGACGATGAAAATACAGACGAGAATATAATGACAGTTGAAAACATAAAAAAGGGAATAGAATCACTTGCTTTGGGATACCGAACAATTTTGAGTCTGCATTTTTTTGAAGATATGAGTTTTAATGAAATATCCGCGAAACTTAAAATATCACAGCCAACAGTACGCAGTCAATATTCGCGGGCATTGATGAAACTGCGCGACTATTTGAAAAATAATATGAATAACGATTAAAAAAATATAAAACAATGAAAAATATTGAGAAAAAAATTCGGGAAAACACAAACGAAATCTTCGGCAATGAACCGTCAGACGGACATCGTGAGCGATTTGCCGAAAAACTTTCGATAATGCAAAAACCAAAACGTATCTTTTTAACACCGTATTTAAAATACGTTGCGGCAGCGGCAATTATTGTTGCAACGCTTTTTGTTTTCAAACCCGAAACTGCCGAAAACGACAATACAGCATATGAAAATACCCGCATAGTTGAAGTTGAACGATATTATGCTATGCGTTTAGACGAAGAAATTGACGTTACAAAAGAACTTTTGAAAAATATTGACAAACAGTATTCCAGCGAAATATTAGGCGACATTCAATTAATGCGCATAGATAAAGGTAATCTCCCCAATGCGCTTAACGATGACAGAAAAGCGGCGATAATAGTTTCGGTTTATTCAAAAAAAATAGAATCATTAAAAAACATACAAAATAACCTGCTGGCGTACAGCAGAAAATAACAAGGAAATATTAATCTTATAAATATTATAAAAAAATGAAAAAAACATTATTTACACTAATTTTGGTATTCTCGGCAACAATATTGTTTGCAAAACAGGAAGAATACAAGCGCGAGATAAACAAAGAGTTTACGGTAAGCGCAAACGCATATTTAACAATAGCAAATATATATGGAAATGTAAACATTATCGAAGGAAACGAAGGCAAAATCGTTTTCAAGATAGAAATTACAGGCACAGGCAAAAACGAAGCAACAGCAAAAGAATATGCCGAAGGAGTTGATATTAACTTCACGGCAAGCGGTAATAACGTTTCTGCAAAAACAAAAATACCGAACATGAAATGCAATAACTGCGGTATAACAGTAAATTACGTTGTAATAGTTCCTGCTTCTACAACAATGGATTTTGATTTGAAATACGGAGATTTGTCGCTTGGAAATACGCCAAAACCGTTAAATGTTACCTCTATGTATGGAAATGTAAAAGCAAATACCATAAGCGATGCAACAATTGACATAAAATACGGAGATGTAAAACTTGATAAATGCGGCAATCTTAAAGTCAAATCAATGTATGGAGATTTCAAATCGGGTATTATAAAAGATGCCGTAGTCAATACACACTATGGGAAATTTGAATTTGACGAAGGGCAGGATATAAAAATCATTTCTCTTTACAGCGATGTTAAAGGAAATACGATGAACGATTTGACACTAAACATACAATATGCAAATACAACGATTGGCAAATGCGACAACATGTCAATAAATTCGCTTTATGGAGATATTAAAGTAACAACAGCAAAAGATGCTTCAATAAAAATACAATATGCAAAAGCCGAAATAGGAAAATGTAATGACCTTTCATTGCAGAGTATGTATGTATCCTACAAAATTGGAAACGTTACATCAATAAAGGCACAGTCGCAATACGACAAATTTAAGATAAATACAATTGATATTTTTAGTATAACAGCGATTTATACGGACATTATTATTGATAATCTGAATAAGAGTTTTGTTGCGGATAAATTTCAATATTGCGATTTATCCATAGCAAATATATCAACCGATTTCTCGAAAATTGAATCAACAGGTATGTACTCGGAATTAAAACTTGGCTTGACCGAAAAACATAATTTCAAAGCAGCGCTTTCAGCCGAATACGGAACTATTAAAACAGGAAACATTGTATTCAACAATGTAACTCCTTCGGCAAAAGAAAAGACAATTAAAGGAACTGCCGGAAAACAAAGCAATCCTGCAGCCGAAGTAAATATTTCCGCTAAATATGGAAATATAATTTTCACAAATAAGTAAAAAATTAATAATATACGAGTCTTTTCATGCAAAATAATTATTAATTAATGATTGTCTCATTTTCAACGCAGACAATAAACAAACCCTGACAGGCATCAAAACCTCGTCAGGGTTATGTTTATGATGATTTTGCTGCAAAATGCGGATTGTTTTTAATCTCCAAAAGCCACTGATAGTTTTAATCGTATAAATTTATACTGCATATCTTCAAAACCCAAGAAAACGCCGGCGCCGACAATTCTAAATATATTTGATAATCCGTAACCGATTTCCGAGAAATGTTTCAAATGTGGAGTTCGCAAATAACTTAAATATAAATTTTCGTTTATATGACTGCGTTCAAACAAAAATCGTTTCAACAGCAGGCGCGATGTGGTGTAAGTGAAATTTACATTGGCAAACCATTTGTTTGTGCTGCTGTAATACGTTTGCATTATCCTCTCCAAACCTTCAAAAGGACTAAACATCAAGTCGTCTTCGCACAAATTAAAATGTTCAAATTCGGAAAAGTGCATTCGGCGGTTTTTGATAAACTTTCCAACTTTCGCCGTGTATGAAATGCTGTTGAGAATGTCTAATTCCACATTGTGCGAAATTTCAAACGTGAGCAAATCAAAACTTGAAATGCTGTTGAAAATGTCTGATATTCCTGTTTTATAGTTGAGCGAAAAAGTCGGATAATCGGAACGAACGACACGTTTTATTCTTCCTTTTCGCACATAATATTGACAGGGCGTGTAACTTAATCTCGTGTCGATTGTGAATGCGCGGCTTGATTGTATAAGCGAAGAATCTTGTTCTATGTATAAATTTACAGGGTCGTTGCTGCGATATTGTTTAGACGTTTTGAAAAATGAAAAATTTGTGTTGTTGTTTAATTTTTTTCTTTTTTGATACGAAGCGTTGACCGTCAAACGCCAGCCATCTGCAATATCAATGCTGTTGCCTATTTGCAGAAGATGCTTGCCGTAAAAGTTGATATAATTTTTCTTGAAAAATAATGACGACAACGCATTCGACGTTTTATTAATTCCACCGATTTCGTTGAAATCAACTGTTTTGTTGCTGTAATTTATATAAAATGCGGCTCGCGCTTCGGGATAATAATAATATCGTAATTTCAAATCCCACAGCAGTTGTTTTCTGCCGAAACTGTAAGCGGCTTCGCCAATGAAATGCAGAGATGTTTGATTTTTAAATCGCGTGTAATATCCTACTTTTTGTCCGTAATTGAAAATATCGACAGCATTGAAATTTGCATTGAGGTTCAAAATTCCGTTGTATTCCAATTCCGAATCAGCAGATTTAAATTCTCCGCCAAAAACAATTTTGCGAAAAAGGGATGGTTTTTTCTCTTCTTTCTGCGGTTTAGCCAAAGCCAGCGAGTCGCTGCGTCTGTAACTCGAAACTTCATAATCGAGCATTGGAATTGTTCTGATTGAATCCCAATATTCGTTGCCCAAACTTCTGTTTACGCTGTCTTTTGTTACATTAAAACTTTCGATAATTTCGTATTTTCCTGCTTTTCTGCCAATGTTTTCTCTGTTTTTTTCGTTTTCAAATTTTTCTATTTCTCGCTTTACTTTTGCGGCATCATCGTTGGTGAAATCGGATTTTTCTATCATCGATTTTATTTTTCCACGCCGTTCTTCCTGTTTTTTAGACGCTGTTGTTTGCGCAAGTCTGTTTTCGAGACTTTGAGAATTTGCTTTTATGTCGCTGTATTTTATCGACGACACGCTGTTGACTTCTCCTTTGTTGCCCATTACCGAAAATTTCGCCGTAATCTGGTTTCGTATCGGCAGCATAACATTATCAATCACCTCGCCGAAAATTTGTTTGAAACTGTATTCTATCATTTGCTGTTTGCCCGAAAGTTCGTAACTGTGAACATCCCATGTGTTTTCAAAAACATAAATATATCCCGAAATCAATCTGCTATCGTTTCGGCGCGGAATGATGAGAATTTTATTTACGGTTTTATCGTTTTCTACAAAAAAGCCTTTATGTTCAAATTTATAATACGAAAAAGCCTTTGGCGAGAGCGGCGTTATAAACATATCTGTTTCCATATCATAGATATTAAACGTCCACGCTGCGCTGATGTCGATTTCGGCAAATTTCGGGAAATTATCTTTTATTGCAGTTACGTGTTGATTTATTTGTCCGTTTTTGTAACTTACTTCATTGATTGATTCCTGTATGTATGCGTTTCCTTCTTCTATATCGTTTTCTTTTATTGTTTTGCTGTTAAGTTTTTTCATCATGTCCGAAATTTTATCAATTTTGAACGAACCGCGAATATATGTTGTAGATTTATATTCCGACACCTGATTTTTGTGATAAGGCGCACGGGCAATCACTTGCCGCATCATTGCATAAGCAGGATTTTCGGCATTTTGTTTTACCACAGATTCGCTTATTTCGTAAATTTTGGATTTCAGCACAACCGTGAGCGGTTGTTGTTGCGGAATATTTATTGTAAAAGTTTCGGTTTGATACGATAAATGCTGAAACACGCATGTATATTTGCCCTGCTCAATTTTAAATGAAAATTTCCCTTTTTCGTTTGTCGAAAATCCATGCGAAAGTTCAGGTATAAAAATAGAAACAAACTCAATGGTTTCGCCCGATTCATTTTTAACAACGCCTTCTAATGTCTGTGCAATTCCAATATTTTTAATCAACACAAGAAATAAAATCAGCAAAAAACTTTTCAATAGTTTTATCTTCATATTTTTTAATTGTTTGCATTTTAATATTCAATATCATATTATTACACAAAATATTTTTGTTTTAATGCAATCGAAAAAACAAATAATTTAACGTATAACAAAATTTTAACTATAATCAATTATGATGCAATATTAATAATAATAAGTAAAATTAACAAACATATTTGTTTTTTTGTGAATTTGCAGTTTGGTTATTGAATCTTTTAATAATAATTAAGAAATGGTAAATAAGAAATCCCTAACAGGGTTTTTGTCAAGTTTAACAAAATAAATAATGATTTGTTAAAAAAAAGCGGTTTATGTTCTGTGTGTGGACACAAGCGCTTTGTAATACGTTTTAAAATATAGCATTTTTTTAGAAAAAGTGTTTATGCATTGAATTATTTTTTTTACATTTGCGGTTAATAATACTAAAAAACACAATGAAAAAAATAATTATTGGCATAGTAAGTTTAAGCCTTATTGCTGCAAATGCAAAAGCGCAGGCTGTATTGGATACAACCATGCTGATATGTAATTATAAATATATGTATGTAACCGATACGTTGCAGCATACAAGGAAAGATGATATGATGATTCTTGCTATTGGAAGAAATATCTGTAAATTTTACAGCGAAACCAATAGATTATACGATTCTGCCGTGAAAGTACAGATGCAAAAAATCATTACGGAAAGTGGCAACCGAATACACATCAATAGCGATAATATACCGCAGATTAAACGTTCGGAAGTAAAAGCGGTAATGTATTTCAATTACCCAAAAGGGAAAATAACAACATTCGACAGAATTTTATTTGTTTATGAATACGAAGAAGATATTGAGAATATAAACTGGCAGTTTATCCATGATGAAAGCAAAGAAATTTTAGGATATACTTGTAAAAAAGCCACATGCCGTTTCAGAGGAAGGGATTATGAGGCATGGTATACTCCAGATATTCCCATAAATTTAGGAGTGTGGAAGTTTAGCGGTTTGCCCGGTTTAATACTCCGTGTAAGCGACAGTCAAGAACAAGTTCAATTTGTTTGTGAATCTGTAGAAAAGTTATCTGTGCCAATAATTAAAGATAACGAAATTTATGGAAATGCAGTAAAAATAAGCAGAAAAGAATATCTAAAAATAGAAAGAGATTTTTACGGCAATCCAATGTCAGTAATGGGGCAATTTTCAACAGGAACAATCAAAGATGCAAACGGAAACCCCTTGCCTCCTCCTACTAAATCTTTGCCGTATAACCCCATAGAACTTGAATAATAAAATTTTGCAGAGGCAATCTTCACGCCTCTGTTTTATTAAAACTAAAAGAAATTAAAAATTAAAACATTCGCACAAATGCATATTGTATATTCACAAACCGAAACGATTTCGGCAGGTGCGGATTTGTCATCGGCAGGTGCGGATTTGTCATCGGCAGGTGCGGATTGCTCATCGGCAGGTGCGGATTTGTCATCGGCAGGTGCGAATATTACATTAATAAACAAAATATTATAAACAAACTAAATAAAAAATACTATGGCATCAACAACGATACCGACAAAAGACACTGATTTCAACGTTGCCCAAGAAGTTATATCGACTGAGGCTAACACCAATCGAACAGCATGGGGGCTGGATACCTCATGGCTTGACAGTGAACTGTTGCCTGCAAAGGCAGTATGGGTTGCCGCTTATGCAGCCTACGAAAACCCCGCTACCCGCACTCCGCTTCTCACTTTTGAGAAGACCGAAGCGCGGAAGAAGTACGAAAAACTGCTGCGAGTGCTTGTAGCAAATCTCGAAGCCAATACCAAAGTAACCGACGACGACCGCCGCGCGATGGGCATACCGATACGCAAAACTACGCGTACTCCCGTGCCTGTACCTGCCACGTATCCCGATTTTGATGTTGACAGCAGCGTGATACGCCGCTTGACAATTCATTTTCGCGACCACGGCAGCGACAAGAAAGCCAAGCCCGCAGGCGTTCACGGCGCCGAAATACGCTGGGCAATACTTGCCGCGCCACCGGTTGAGGTATCAGAACTTGTTAATACGGGATTTGATACTCACACGCCCTTTACCCTCGAATTTAATGAAAGCGAGCGCGGTCAAACCGTATGGTTCTGCCTTCGCTGGGAAAACACTCGCGGCGAAAAAGGACCTTGGAGCGAAATTGTAAGCGCAATTATTCCGTAATTAATGGTTAACAGTTAAATGGATACGGAGGCTGTCTCAAAAGCCCGTCATACCGTGCTTGACACGGTATCTCCTGAAAAATCGCATGTGATAATTAGGAGATTCTTGGCAAGCCAAGCGAACAAGTTCGATAAGCGGGAATGTTGAACTTGATTCA
>JAISPX010000111.1 GCA_031274595.1 Prevotellaceae bacterium
AATTATTTTATAATTTTGCGATATTATTATACAAAAATTTAATCGTGAATGAAGTGCAAAATATATATAATGGTTTTTCCGAATATTTGAAAAACATGTTTTATTCGGTAACGACGCTTCCCCGAAGTGGGGAAAGTATATTTTTGCCCTTGGATACGCTTTCCCGAAGTGGGGAAAGTATATTTTTGCCCTTGAATGCGCTTTCCCGAAGTGGGGAAAGTATATTTTTGCCCTTGGATACGCTTTCCCGAAGTGGGGAAAGTATGTTTTTGCCCTTGGATACGCTTTCCCGAAGTGGGGAAAGTATATTTTTGCCCTTGTATACGCTTTCCCGAAATGGGGAAAGTATATTTTTGCCCTTGAATACGCTTTCCCGAAGTAGGGAAAGTATATTTTTGCCCTTGAATACGCTTTCCCGAAGTAGGGAAAGTATATTTTTGCCCTTGAATACGGAGGCTGTCTCGTAAGTTTTAGGAGACAGTTTTTTTTGAAAAGAGATGTATTTTAGCTTTGAAAATTCGTTATTCAAAACGGATTGTTTTTTCGGGGCTGATTTTTGTGATTATTCGGGATGGTATTATCAGCACAAGCATGATAACCAGCGCCGATGATACGTTGAGCAAAATAAGATGAAAAATATCCAAATTTATGGGAACTGTCGCTACAAAATAATTTGTGGCATCAAGTTTTATTATTCCAAAATGCTGTTGCAGCAAACAACATGCAATACCAATAGCATTGCCGATTATCAAACCTTTGACAACAATAAATGCCGTGCGGTACAAAAACAGTTTCCGAATATTCACGCTTTGCATTCCCAGCGATTTCAAAATACCAATCATCGATGTGCGTTCCAAAAGCATAATGAGCAGCCCCGAAACCATATTGAAACCTGCGACAACTATGGTAAGCACAAGAATTATCAAAACGTTTGTGTCGAGCAAATCGAGCCATGCAAACAAATGCGGATATAATTGCTTTACATCGTTGACTGCAAGCCGCGAGCCATCTTCATAAGTATTGAAAGCAACCAAATCGTTGATTTCGTCGCTCAATGTTTCAATATTTTTGATATTGTCGATATTAATTTCCAAGCCCGAAATTTGATTTTTCGACCAGCCGTAAATTTTCTGCAAATGTTTAATATCGCACAATACAAGCGATTTGTCTATTTCTTCGAGTTGAGTTGAATAAATGCCGCAAATTGTAAATCGGCGTATTCGCAGCGGCTCTTGAACAAAGTAAACATCAAGTTTGTCATTAAGTTTCAGCCGCAGCATTTGCGCAAGTTTTTTAGAAATCAAAGCATCGTTTGTAGTCGCAGTGTCGTCAACGGAAAAAGTTTGCCCTTCGATTAAACATTTTGAAAAAAAAGTCCATTCAAAATCAGAATCAACGCCTTTGAGCATCACGCCTTGATTATCCTGTTCCGTTTTTATGATTCCGCCTTTTGTTACAAATTTTTGAACGTGTTTTATGCCTTCGATTTTATTTAATTCGTCAATAATTTCTTTATTTTCGGTTATGGGATTTGTTTCAAAAGAATAGTTTGAGTCGAGATTTGTGATTTGAATATGCGAACTTCCGCCGACAAGTTTATCGGATATTTCTTTTTTGAAACCTGTAACTATTGCCACCGTGAGAATCATTACGGCAAATCCAAGCGCGATGCTCACAATTGCAACAATCGACATTAATCGCGACAATCTGTTGCCGCTTTCTTTGCCCGAAGCAAGCCTTTTTGCTATAAAATATTCAACGTTCAATTGGTTTATCTGTTTTATTAAATTATTTTTCCGTTATTTTTCCATGCTGACGACAGGATATTTCAAATTGTTGAACTCGGATAAGGATATGCGCACTCTGCCTATTCGCAAAGGCATTTCGGCATATAAGGGAAGATGATTTTTGTCGTTACTGAGATACAAAAACATTTCGGGTTCGCTTGCAAATGTTTCATTTTCGAGCAACTGCACGGCGACTTCTATGCTGTTGAATTTTCCCGCTTTTGTTTTTATTTTTTTTATTCCCATATAACGCACATTCAAATCTTTCTTATAATCATCAAAGGCAAATGTTACCATAAGATCCGAATTTGTTTTGAGTGAACCAAAATCTATATTGCGCAAAAAGTATAAAAAAGAAATAAAATCGAACATGCATCCTTGCAAATCCACAGAAAAATCTTTTTCAGGCGCTTTTTTGCGTTGTTTTTTTCCTGTCAGTTTTTTCTGATTCCAGTCAAAATGCATTGTGCTTTTTTTTGTATATTTTCCTTCATGCGTATCCTGATAAAAATATGAAGGTTTCATATTTTCGGCGCTGAATTTACTTATAAAAGTATCGCGCACTTTGAAAAAAGCATCAAAAAAACTGTATGTTTTTATGTTCACCGAAGCCACAAAATGTATGTGATTGTTATAATCTTCTTTTGATAATTTTAATACCGCTTCGCCTACGCTTGTATTCACAAGTCCCCATTTGTAATTTGCCACAAGAGTTATTGATTCTCCGTTTTGGAAAGCAAAATTTGCGGAATTTTTCATATTTTCGCAGTCGTTGAACGAGGCAACCTGCGCCGATAAGATTGTAGTAATTGTTAATAAATGTAATAATAATAAAATTTTTCCTGTTCTCATATTTTTAACTTATTGCGCTATAATCAATAGATTTTCTAAAATTTTTCTCTAAAGTTTCACGAAGTAACGAATTTTTTTTCAATTCAAGCAAATTATCTTCATTTAAAATTTCAAAAGCAACATTTCTTACGTATTCCAGAAGTTTTCCATCTTTTGCCAGATTTGATATTTTCAAATTAAACGGAAGTCCGCTTTGCTGAGTTCCTTCAATATCTCCGGGACCTCTGAGTTTTAAATCTTCTTCGGCAATTTCAAAACCGTTGTTTGTTCTCACCATAAGTTGCATGCGTTTGCGGGCTTCGGTTGTAAGTTTTACATCGCTCATTAAAAAACAGTATGATTGTTCTGCGCCGCGTCCCACGCGTCCACGCAACTGATGAAGTTGAGAAAGCCCGAAACGTTCGGCGCTTTCAATCACCATCACGCTTGCATTGGGAACGTTCACTCCAACCTCAATCACCGATGTTGCAACAAGAATATTTGCCTTGCCCGATGCAAAATAGTTCATCGAAAAATCTTTTTCATCCGATTTCATTTTTCCGTGTACAACGCATGTAACATAATCGGGCGGCGGGAATGCCTGCGTTATTGCAAAATATCCATCTTCAAGATTTTTGTAATCCATTTTTTCGGATTCTTTTATCAGCGGATAAACAACATAAATCTGTCGTCCGGCTTTGATTTGCTCGCGCATAAATCCGAAAAGTTGCAAACGTTTGTTCTCGAAAAGATGAATTGTTTTTATATTTTTGCGTCCCGGCGGAAGTTCGTCGATTACCGATATATCCAAATCGCCGTAAAGCGTCATTGCAAGCGTGCGCGGTATTGGCGTTGCTGTCATCACTAAAATGTGCGGTTCAATGATATTTTTATAACGAAGTTTGGCTCGCTGTTCCACTCCGAAACGATGCTGTTCGTCGATAACAACAAAACCGAGATTGTCGAACTGTACAGTTTCTTCTATCAATGCATGCGTGCCGACAAGAATATTTATTTTTCCCGATGTCAAATCGTTGTCGATTAATTTTCGTTCCGATTTTTTTGTTGAGCCTGTAAGCAATCTTACGCCGATGTCAATTCCTTTTAGAAATTCGCAAATTGTTTGGTAATGCTGATTTGCAAGAATCTCAGTCGGCGCCATTATGCAGGTTTGAAATCCGTTGTCGATAGCAATCAACATACATATAAGCGCAACCAATGTTTTCCCGCTTCCCACGTCTCCCTGCAATAATCTGTTCATTTGTTTGCCTGCGGCAAAATCTTTACGAATTTCTTTTATCACGCGTTTTTGAGCATTTGTAAGTTCAAACGGAAGATTATTTTTGTAAAAATTATTAAAATTATTGTCTATTTTTGGAAATACAAATCCTCTGTTTTTCTGCAATCTGTTCAATCGCTGGCGCAGTAATGAAAGTTGTATGTAAAAAAGTTCTTCAAATTTCAAACGAAATTGCGCCTGTTTAAGCAGTTCGGGACTTTGCGGAAAATGAATATTAAGCAAAGCGTCTTTTAGCGAAATCAGTTTGTATTGCGTGGTAATATATTCGGGCAAAGTTTCATTAATTTTATCGTAAACAAGCGTAAGTAAAGCGCTCTGAAATCGGTTGAACGCTTTTGTTCCGAGAAAATTATCTTTCAACAATTCGGTACTGCTGTAAATTGCCTGAATATTTGAGTTTATCTGATTGTTTTCATCGCCTGCGGTTTCCATTTCGGGATGAATTATGTTTATCTGTCCTCTGAAAACGTTAGGTTTGCCGAAAAATATATATTCGATATTTGGTTTCAACTTGTCTTTAATCCATTTTATTCCTCTGAAAAAAACAAGTTGTATCTCGTCTCCCGAATTATCGGTGGCATAGGCTATCAATCGTTTGTTGCGCGGAGTTTCGATATTTTCGATGCGGGTAATTTTACCTTTAAATTGAATATACGGCAAATCTTCGGTGATTTCGCTGATTTTATAAAATTTTGTGCGGTCGATGTAACGATACGGAAAAGTATAAAGCATATCTTTGAAAGTGCTTATACCAAGTTCCTTTTTCAGCATTTCTGCACGTTTAGAACCAATTCCTGCGAGGAACTTTATTTCGGTTTCTAAAATCATATTGCCATCCGATAAATGTAGCCGCACAACTGAGCGGACATTAAACAATCACAATTGTTTTTCCTGATACTTCAATATTTTCGCCAACGCGAATTTTTGCTCGTTTGCGCGTTTCAATTTCGCCATTGCGTTTCACCTGCTCATTTGTAATAAGCATTTTCGCTTCGCCGCCCGACATGGCAATTTTCACACGTTTAAGCAGTTGTACCAATTCAATGTAATCGCCGTTTTGTAATTTAAATTCTATCACGATTTTGTTTTTTGCAAAGATAATAAAAATAAAGAAAAAAGACTGTCAAATATTTTTCGACAGCCTTTCATTATTATTAATTACATAAATTCCATTAGTTTGGAAATTGTGGTACCACCAAGAATCGAACTAGGGACACACGGATTTTCAGTCCGTTGCTCTACCAACTGAGCTATGGTACCTTTATATTTGGGCGACAAAAATAGTCAAAATTTTATTGTTTGCAAAATTTTCGTGAAAAATATTTGGCAAAAATTTGTTTGCTCACTCTTCACACATGTCGCAGGCATATTATTAATGATATAATGGTAAATGATAAAATGGTTAATAGTAAATCGTAAATAATAAAATAGTAAATGCAATTAAATATATAGGAAAAAACAATAACTCATATTTTTTTTATATCTTTGGAAATCCAAAATATTATTTTATGATGAAAAAACTAATCTTATTAACTCTTTTGGTTGCAATTGCAGCAACAAGCGTTTATTCTCAGCAGCAGGAGCCGAAACGCGAGTTTCGCGGCGCATGGGTACATACTGTCGGAAATCAAAAATACAGAGAAATGACTACCGACCAAATGAAACAACATTTTAGCGACCTGCTGGATGAATTTGAAAAAACAAAAATCAATGCCGTAATTTTTCAGGTACGCCCGCAGGCAGATGCTTTTTACACAAACAGTATCGAGCCTTGGAGCCGATTTATTACAGGCAAGCAAGGCGCTGCGCCATCTCCAATTTGGGATCCTTTGCAATTTATGGTAGAAGAATGTCATAAGCGGGGAATGGAATTACACGCATGGTTTAATCCTTATCGAGTAACATCAAACGACAAAGAGGTTCTTTGCAATGAACATCTTTATTACAAAAAACCGCATTTGTTTGTAAAATACGGAAAGCAGATTTATTTTGACCCGGGCGAACCAGAATCGCGCGAGCACACAGTGAAAGTTATTGCCGATGTTGTTAAACGTTACGATATAGATGCCGTTCATTTTGATGATTATTTTTATCCTTACAAAATCGCAGAAAAAGGGCGGATTGTCGATTTTCCGGATGACAAATCGTTTGCCCAATACGGAACAAAAGATGGTTTTAATCAGCAAACACGCAACGACTGGCGGCGTAATAATGTTAATGTGTTAATAGAAGAATTAAACAAAACTATTAAAGAAATTAAACCTTGGGTAAAATTTGGAATAAGTCCGTTTGGCGTATGGCGCAACGTTTCAAGCGACCCGACAGGTTCAAAAACAAATGCAGGTTGCGAAAATTATGATGATTTGTATGCCGATATAAAACTTTGGGTTGAAAAACGCTGGATTGACTACAACGTACCGCAATTATACTTTGATATTGGTCATCCCGCCGCCGATTACGAAACATTAATCAAATGGTGGAGCGAAAATAATTACGGCGAAAATCTATATATAGGTCAAGATATTTCAAAAACAGTAAAAGTAAAGAGCCGCGAAAAAGAAGGCGAATTTGTAAATCAACTCCCGCAAAAAATGCAACTGGTTCGTTCCAACAAAAATGTTCACGGTAACGTTTGGTGGTCGGGATATTCAATTCCGCGCAATGCTGACGGATTTACCGACAGTCTGAAAAATACTTATCAAACAAAAATTGCCTTAATGCCCAAATATAAACACATAGATACAGTTAAGCCTGATGTTGTACAAAATTTGAAAACAGTGAAAAAAAATACAGACGATTATCTGACCTGGATAACATCAAATACTGACGATGTAATGCAAAAAGCAGCATATTATTGTATATACATTGTCGAAAACAACAAAGAAGATATTAGCGATAAATCGCCGATTGCAATTATTGAGAATACTGAATTTAAAATCCAGAAAAACGGAACTTATGCGGTAACAGCGCTCGATAAATTACAAAACGAAAGCATCCCTGTTTATATAACCGTAAACAAATAAATCATCAAACTAATAATTTACAATTGTCATGGAAAAATCAAAAGTTTATTTTACAAATCTGCACACAACACCCCGCAGTAATTTGCTTGATAAGTTGGAGAATCTTGTAAAAAAAGCAGGAATAGGAAATATAAATTTCGAAAATCAATTTACGGCAATAAAAATTCATTTCGGCGAACCTGGAAATCTGGCTTATATACGCCCCAATTATGCGGCGCGGTTGGTGAAAGTTCTAAAAAAATCGGGAGCAAAACCGTTTCTTACAGACTCAAATACCTTGTATTCGGGAGGTCGCTCAAATGCAGTTGACCATTTGAAAGCGGCAATGGAAAACGGATTTAATCCTATTACAACACATTGCAATGTAATAATTGCCGATGGCTTGAAAGGAACAGATTATCGCGAAATAAAAATTGACGGCGAATATTGCAAAGCGCCCAAAATAGGCACGGCAATTGCCGATGCCGATATTTTTATAAGCATGAACCATTTCAAAGGACACGAGCAGGCAGGATTTGGCGGAGCAATAAAAAACATAGGAATGGGAAGCGCAAGCGTAGGCGGAAAACTCGAACTTCATTCAAATTCGCAGCCGAAAATTGAAAAAGAAACATGCACAGCCTGCGGAGTTTGCGCTAAACACTGCGCACACGATGCAATAACAATCGTGAACAGATGCGCGGAAATCAATTATCAAAAATGCGTAGGCTGCGGACAATGCGTTGCGCTTTGCCAATATGAATCGGCAGTGCTTGCAACAAATGAAACTTCGGAACGTCTGAATTATAAAATTGCCGAATATTCAAAAGCGGTATTATTGGATAAACCCAATTTTCATATAAATTTTGTGATGAACGTTTCGCCAGAATGTGATTGCTGGAATCATAACGACGTTGCAATAGTTTCGGATATAGGCATTGCCGCATCGTTCGACCCTGTCGCTCTTGACATGGCTTGCGTTGATTTGGTGAAAAAAGCGCCCATAAATATTTACAGCGCTCTTCACGAAAAACATCATCACGACATGACCGACGAAGATAAATTTAAACTTATACACCCAAATACCAACTGGCTTGCAGGATTGCAACATGCCGAAAAAATAGGATTGGGAACAATTAATTATGAATTGAAAGAAATTTGATAAATCAAATTGTAAAACTAAATATTAAATAAAATCAAGACAAAATGAAAAAAATATTATTTACAGCCATTATAATGGCAATCTGTATCGGCGTTTCGGCGCAAGACAAAAAAACGGAAGAGAAGAAACCTGCCACAGGTTATGAATTTACTGTTGTAAAAGAATTAAAATTATTGCTGTCCGCTAAACATTAAAAAAAGAGTAAAAAAACAGGGCTGATTCAACATATATAGAGTCAGCCCTTTTTGATTAATTTTGCATTGAAAAAACAAAAAAAGAACCAAT
>JAISPX010000146.1 GCA_031274595.1 Prevotellaceae bacterium
CTGCAACAGGATGTCAAAGAATAACAGAAAGATAGAAGAAATAGACGAAGCCGCTATGCTTCAATCCATTTACGAACGGGACAATGGAATTTCAAATATTCAACTCGGCGAGCAGGAAACGAAACAACCCGAAACGCAGGAAAAATCCAAAGAGAAAATCCGCACTAAACGAGCAGGACAGCAGGAATATGAATCGCTGTTTATCTGCGAATCAGACCTGCCGCCTGCACGTTTCGGGAAGTCGGTGTATATCCGCAAGGAATATCACGACCGTATTTCACAGATTATTTCCGTTATAGGCTCAATTGAAGTGTCGCTTTTCGGATATATAGACAATGTGTTGACTCACCATTTCGAGAATTTCGGGGACGATATTACACAGTCGTTTAAAAAGAATATCATTTTTAAATAGGCTGCATTATGAAACTCCTTGCGTTACTTATTATGCTCGCCGCCCTTTATTTATTATACCGCATTGCCTATCCCAAGCAAATGGATATAAAAAAGAGCGATGCCATTCCCGAAAAAGAAGAAAAAGCCGATTGCGATGTTATGGGCAAAAGCCGCTTTGTCCTGCCCGATAGAAGCCAACCGCAGCAAAGCCCCGCCACAATTTTGGAAACTGAAAAAGCGAATGAAAAAGCGGATATTTTTGCAACCGAAACCGAAGAGCAGCAGTCAGCGGCAATATCCGCAGACGAATTGGACGAGGTTTTCGGCGAAAATGTAAATCCCGAAATTTTGAGTATTCCGCTTGACGACAGCAGCGATGACGATGACATTGATTATGCATCGGAAGAAGAAACGGAAGAACTGAACATGGTGTTGGGAAATGATGCCGCGCTTGCCGATGGGTTCGATTACGACGAATTGCAGTCAACAGTAAAAATTGTAAAAGAGCAGCCCGAAACGGTAGACGAAAAAACAGGCAGGATAATGGTAGAGTTGGAACATACCGATATGTTCGAGATGCTTGTTTCGGGAAACGAGAGTAAAATGAATTGGATAAAATCGGTTATCGACAGGCAGGTTCAAAGCATGATACCCGAAACGGAAAATGAAACTTCCGATATTGATTACGGCAATTTTGATATAGCCGATTTTTTAAGTTAAACAAGTAAAAAGTTAAAATGATTATGACAAAAACAAAAAACAGAAGATTAAGATTTTATTTTGCGGCATTAGCGATTATGACGACAGCCGCAAGCGCAGTGGCGCAGGGCAGCGGTGTTGCAGGCATAACAGAAGCCACACAAATGGTAACCTCGTATTTCGACCCTGCCACTAAATTGATTTATGCCGTTGGCGCGGTAGTGGGTTTGATAGGAGGCGTTAAGGTGTATTCCAAATTTTCCAGCGGCGACCCCGACACAAGCAAAACGGCGGCGAGTTGGTTTGGGGCATGTATCTTCCTGATTGTTGCCGCTACAATTTTACGCTCATTCTTCCTTTAAGAGTATGGAGTTTTTTATTAATAAGGGAATAGGCAAACCGGCGGAATTTCAGGGACTCAAAGCGCAGTATCTTTTCATTTTCGCAGGCGGGTTGCTGGGTCTGTTTATCTTGTTTGTAGTAATGTATATGGCAGGAGTAAATCAATGGATTTGTATTATTTTCGGTATAACAGCCGCTTTGATACTGGTTTACGGCGTTTTCTACCTGAATGCAAAATACGGCGAACACGGACTGATGAAAGTGCAGGCGAGGCGCAACCATCCGCGATATGTAATAAACCGCCGGAACTCTTCCCGATTATTTAACAACAAAAAGAAAGAAGTATGAGAAACGTAATGAAAGCAGCCACTTTGGAAAATAAATTTCCATTGCTGGCGGTAGAAAACGGCTGTATTATCAGTAAAGATGCAGATATTACGGTAGCATTTCGGGTGGAACTGCCCGAACTGTTTACCGTAACAGGCAGCGAATATGAGGCTATACATTCGGCGTGGTTAAAAGCGATTAAGGCGCTGCCCAATTATTCCATTGTGCATAAAGCCGACTGGTTTATCAGAGAAAATTACAAACCCGATATTCAAAAGGACGATTTGAGTTTTCTGTCACGCTCGTTTGAACGTCATTTCAATGAGCGTGAGTATATGAATCACGCCTGTTTCCTTTTCCTGACAAAAACAACCAAAGAACGTATGCGATTGCAAAGTAACTTCAACACTCTTTGTCGCGGTTTTCTTGTTCCCAAAGAAGTAAGGGATAAAGAAAACGCAGGTAAATTTTTGGAGGCATCAGGGCAGTTTGAACGTATAGTAAACGACAGCGGATTTATAAAACTTACCCGCCTTACCTGTGATGAAATTACAGGTACAAAGGAAAAATCAGGATTGATTGAAAAATATTTTTCTCTGTCGCTCGAAAATACAACCTGTTTGCAGGATATTGCATTAGGAGCAGACGAAATGAAAATCGGCGACAATATTCTGTGTTTGCATACGCTTTCCGATAGCCAAGACCTTCCGTCGAAAGTGGCAACAGACAGCCGATATGAAAAACTTTCTACAGACCGCAGCGACTGCCGTTTGTCCTTTGCTGCGCCTGTGGGGGTACTTTTATCCTGCAATCACATTTACAATCAGTATCTGTTTATAGACGACAGTACGGAAAACCTCAAACGCTTTGAAAAACAGGCAAGGAATATGCATTCTCTGTCGCGTTACAGTCGTCAGAATCAGATAAATCGAGAATGGATTGAAGAATATTTGAATGAGGCTCATTCGCTCGGATTAACCTCTGTCCGCTGCCACTGTAACGTCATGGCGTGGAGCGATGACCGCGAAGAATTACAAAGGATAAAAAACGATGTGGGCAGCCAACTTGCCGTGATGGAATGCAAACCGCGCCACAATACCGTTGATACGCCCACGTTATTTTGGGCGGGAATACCCGGAAATGAGGCGGACTTTCCCGCAGAGGAGAGTTTTTACACCTTCATTGAACAGGCGCTGTGCTTATTTACCCAAGAAACCAATTACAAGTCCTCGCCCAGTCCTTTTGGTATAAAAATGGTTGACAGATTAACAGGTAAACCGCTTCATTTGGATATATCCGATTTGCCCATGAAAAAAGGAATTATCACTAACAGAAACAAGTTCATACTTGGTCCGTCTGGTAGTGGTAAATCATTCTTCACCAATCATATGATAAGGCAATATTATGAGCAGGGAGCGCATATCGTCCTCGTGGATACAGGTAATTCGTATCAGGGACTTTGCAATCTGATAAACCGCAAAACATATGGACAGGACGGCGTATATTTTACTTACACGGAGGATAATCCTATAGCCTTTAATCCCTTTTATACCGATGATGGCGTGTTCGACATTGAGAAACGCGAAAGCATAAAAACGCTTATTCTTACTCTCTGGAAAAGGGACAACGAGCCGCCCACACGCGCCGAAGAAGTCGCTTTGTCAAATGCCGTCAGTATGTACATTGAAAAACTGAAAACAGGCATTGCGCCCTCGTTTAATACTTTTTACGAGTTTGTAAAGGGCGAATATCGTGAAACGCTTGTCGAAAAGCAAGTCCGCGAAAAGGATTTTGACGTGGCAAATTTCCTCAATGTGCTTGAACCTTATTATCGCGGCGGTGAATATGATTACCTGCTAAATTCCGAAAAACAACTTGACCTTCTTTCCAAACGTTTTATTGTCTTTGAGATAGATGCAATAAAAGATCACAAAATTTTGTTTCCTGTTACCACCATTATCATAATGGAGGTTTTTATCAATAAAATGAGGCGATTAAAGGGTATCCGAAAATTGATTTTGATTGAAGAGGCGTGGAAAGCGATTGCCAAAGAGGGCATGGCGGAATACATTAAATATCTCTATAAAACAGTTCGTAAATTTTTCGGCGAAGCAATTGTTGTAACGCAGGAGGTGGACGATATTATTGCCTCTGCGATTGTCAAAGAAAGTATTATCAACAATGCCGACTGCAAAATTTTGCTCGACCAGCGCAAGTACATGAACAAGTTTGATTCAATACAAGCCTTGCTGGGATTGACAGAAAAAGAAAAATCACAGGTTTTGTCCATCAACATGGCAAACAATCCCAACAGGCATTACAGGGAAGTTTGGATAGGACTTGGCGGCGTGCAGTCAGCGGTTTACGCTACGGAGGTTTCAGCGGAAGAGTATTATACTTACACTACCGAAGAAACCGAGAAATTGGAACTGCTGCGTCTATCTGAAAAGTTAGATGGAAATTTAGAATTGGCTATCAAACAATTAGTCGAAAATAAAAGAATTGAAAATTTAAATAATCAATATTAAAAAAGAAAAACATGAAAAAAATAATTTTATTAATAACTGTGGCTATTGCCTGTTTTACAAACCATATACAGGCTCAATTAGCGGTTATAGACCCTTCGCATATAGCCACCAGTATAGCAAATGCAACAAACCAGATTGTACATGCTTCCTCTACGGCTACAAATATGCTGAACAATTTTCAGGAAGTGCAACGCATTTATAATCAGGGAAAAGAGTACTACGACAAACTGAAAAGCGTTCATAATTTAGTTAAAGATGCCAAAAAAGTAAGGGACGCTGTTTTGCTGGTAGGCGAAATTTCGGATATTTATGTAAATAACTTTGGGAAAATGCTTTCCGACCCTAATTTTCGGATAGAGGAACTGTCGGCAATAGCAGGCGGCTACACAATGTTATTGCAGGAAAGTAGCGATATGCTTCTGGAACTCAAAGATGTTGTTAATGTCAATGGCTTGTCCATGACAGATGCAGAGCGTATGGATATAATTAACTATGTGCATGACAGGCTCAAAACCCAGCGTAATTTAGTGAGTTACTATACGCGCAAGAATATATCCGTTTCGTATCTGCGGGCAAAGAAAACGGGCGATTCCGACAGGATAGTAGCCCTGTACGGAAGCGCTAACGACAGGTATTGGTAAATTCAATTACAAATTACGATTATGTTGCTGGCAATAGATTTTGACAATTTGCATCAGATACTTCGTAACTTATATACGGAGATGATGCCTCTTTGCATGAATATGGCAGGCGTAGCAAAAGGTATTGCAGGCTTGGGCGCATTATTTTATGTTGCTCATCGTGTTTGGCAATCCCTCTCCCGTGCCGAACCCATAGACCTGTATCCCTTGCTGCGTCCCTTAGTTATAGGCTTGTGCATAATGTTCTTTCCCGCTTTTGTTTTAGGTACAATTAACTCCATAACATCGCCGGTAGTTAAGGGCTGTCATCAAATGCTGGAAGAGCAAACATTTGATATGAAC
Organism: Prevotellaceae bacterium; assembly: GCA_031274595.1. Taxonomy (GTDB): domain Bacteria; phylum Bacteroidota; class Bacteroidia; order Bacteroidales; family UBA932; genus JAIRKV01. The sequence goes on from JAISPX010000146.1 coordinate 5,273, forward strand.
AAATACAGGCAGCAAAAAGATAAACTCGAATACGAAGCGATGATGCGCAATCCCGAAACTGCTTATTTAGTAAGCAACGAGGAATTTGACAGGCGTCTGGACGAACTGGGATGGTGGCCTTCCGATATGGTAACAATGGCGGGAATGTATATTGACAGGGCAATGTACAACCTGAAAAAGAATATCCGCGACTGGTTCAGGGAACTTTTGGAACTGTTCTTTCAGGCGGCGGCGCTGGTTATTGATACAATAAGAACATTCTTTTTGATAGTACTCTCCATTCTGGGACCTCTTGCCTTTGCCATTTCAGTATATGATGGTTTCCATTCCTCACTGACACAATGGATCAGCCGCTATATATCAGTGTATTTGTGGTTGCCTGTATCGGACTTGTTCAGCGCCATACTCGCAAAAATACAGGTTTTGATGCTGCAAAAAGACATTTCGGAATTACAGAACAATCCCAATTTTTCTATAGATGCAAGCAATACCGTTTACATCATATTCATGATAATAGGGATAATCGGCTATTTCACAATACCTACTGTAGCCAATTGGATTATCAGCGCCGGTGGCATGGGCGCTTACAACCGCAACCTTAATGCTGCGGCAAGCCGCACGGGTGGAGCGGCAGGCGCAGCGGCTGGGGCGGTTTCAGGCAACATTTCAGGACGTCTGGTAAACAAAAAAAATAATAACAAATAATTTATAATAATATGGAATTTAAGAGTCTAAAAAATATTGAAACAAGTTTTAAGCAAATACGGTTTTTCGGAATCGTGTTTGTCGGTCTGTGCGCCGGAATTGCAGGCTATTCCGTGTGGAGCGCCTACAATTTTGCGGAAGCGCAGCGTCAGAAAATATATGTTCTGGACGGTGGTAAATCGCTGATGCTTGCACTCTCGCAAGACCTTTCGCAAAACCGTCCTGTAGAAGCGCGGGAACATGTAAAACGTTTTCACGAGTTGTTTTTCACGCTCTCGCCTGACAAAAACGCCATTGAAAGCAATATCCGCAGAGCGCTGTTCCTTGTAGATAAATCAGCTTTTGGATATTACAAAGATTTGACAGAAAAAGGATATTACAACCGAATTATTTCGGGAAATATAAATCAAAACCTGCATGTAGACAGCGTATCGTTTGTTTTCGATACCTATCCCTACAAGGCGGTTACATATGCCAGACAGTTGATTATCCGTGAATCAAACATTACGGAACGCAGCCTTGTTACCCGTTGTAATTTAATAAATTCGGTAAGAAGCGACAATAATCCGCACGGCTTTATAATGGAAAACTTTGAGGTTGTCGAAAACCGCGATTTACGTGTTATTGACAGATAGAAAGGAGGCAACATGAAAGAATTAAGAAAAAAAAGAAAGGAATTTTTGACAAATGTTTTGGACGAAATAGAATATCGTCTGAAACATCTTTGCGGGCGACCTGCGCCGATGAAACGCTTTATTATAGTTTTATCCATTAGCGTAGCGTTGGCGGCAGTAAATATATATTTTGTGGCAAGTTCCATTTACAGCATCGGAAAGCGTGATGCGGAAATGGAATTTTTAAAGTTGCAATATATAGAAGGTTTGAAATTGCAACCACAACTAAAAAACGACAGTATTAACATTTTAAATCAAAAAGAACATGAATACGAATAATAATCAACAGACAGATGAAAGCAAGACCAAACTGTCCAATGAGCAAAAGCAGAAGATGAAGAAATATGCTGTTTTTGCGCTTATGGGTATTATTTGCGCAGGCTGTATGTGGTTTATTTTTGCGCCTTCGGCAAACGAAAAGGCAAAATATGAACAGCAAATGGGTTTCAATGCCGATATTCCGATGCCCAAAAACGAAGGAATTGTGGCGGATAAGGCTACTGCCTACGAACAGGAACAAATGCAGCAAAAACAGGCTGAACGCATGCGTTCATTGGAGGATTTTTCCTCCCTGCTTGGCGATAACAATCCAAAGCAGGCAGACGATTTGGTTCTATTGACAGATGAGCCTGCTAATGCAAAAGTTTCATCAACGCCTAAACCTGCGTCCGTGCAAAATTCGCTAAATGCCTACCGCGACATTAACCGTACACTCGGCAATTTCTACGAAACGCCGAAAAACGACACGGAAAAAGAAGAATTGAAACGGCAGGTAGAAGAATTGCAGGCGCAAATGAACGAAACTCAAAACCGTAAAAATGCCGTAGATGAGCAAATGGCATTAATGGAAAAATCGTTCCAAATGGCTTCAAAATACCTTCCGATGAACGCAGGTACAGGCGGCGCAATGCCTGCAAACACTTCCGAAGCGGCGGCAAACGGCAATTCCGTTTCCACTGTTTCGGGCAAAACGGTGGTCGTGCCTGTTGGTCAATTTGTAGAACAGACGGTATCATCGCTCCCGCAGGAGATGTCAGACAAAGATATAATGCAGGCTTTCAGTAAGCCGCGCAATATGGGATTTTTCACTGCAACCGCCGAAACGTCAAAGGAACGTAAAAATACCATTGCAGCCTGTGTTCATGCCGACCAAACCATAATGGACGGCGAAAGTGTCCGCCTGCGCCTGCTTGAGCCAATGCTGGCAGGGAAAATGCTTGTCAACGAAAACACGATTTTGTCAGGTTTTACCAAAATACAGGGCGAAAGGCTGCAAATAACGGTTAATTCGCTGGAATACAACGGCAGCATTATTCCTGTGGAAATGTCTGTATATGACCTTGACGGACAGAAAGGCATTTTCATTCCCGACACAAAGGAAATCAACGCTGTCAAAGAGATAGCGGCAAATATGGGAACAAATGCAGGCACAAGTATTTCGCTTTCCAGCGATGCAGGCGAACAGTTCGCCGCAGATATGGGGCGCAGTGTGATACAGGGCGTATCGCAATTTTTCTCAAAGAAAATGCGCGAGGTAAAAGTCAATCTCAAGGCGGGATACCGCGTATTTTTACTGCCCGAAGGGAATATTAATACCAGAGAACTGGTAAGTAATCAATAATTTTTCAATAAACATTAAAATACATTTTAAGATGAAACAGATTTTTTTAATGATTGCATTGGCAATCACAATGAGCGCAACCGCTCAACAGCAGCCTTCGACAGGCGACCTGTATAACGGTATGACACGAAAAATTGAATACGACCGCATGATACCGCCCTACGGTATTGAAGTGAGTTTTAACAAGACTGTGCATATCATTTTTCCGTCTTCGGTAAGTTATGTTGATTTGGGGTCTTCAAACATTATTGCAGGCAAAGCCGACGGTTCGGAGAACGTTATCCGCGTGAAAGCCGCAGTTCAGGGTTTTGAGAGGGAAACCAATTTTTCCGTAATTACCGATGACGGATGTTTTTACTCCTTCAATGTGAAATATGCCGATGAGCCTGAAAAGTTGAATGTGGAAATGAAGGATTTTATTCACGACGGCGAGGCGGTAAACCGTCCCAACAATTCGTTGGATATTTACATGAAGGAACTCGGAAGCGAATCGCCAAAAGTAGTAAATCTCATTATGAAATCCATTTACAAAAGCGACAAACGCGAGATAAGGCATATTAGCAGCAAGCGTTTCGGTATTCAGTTATTGCTCAAAGGCATTTACACTTACAACGATTTTCTGTATTTTCATATTCAGACTAAAAACACCTCGCAAGTGTCGTTTGACATTGACTTTATCCGCATTAAAATCGTGGATAAAAAAGTCGTCAAACGCACTGCCATTCAGGAACAGGTCATTTATCCTGTCCGCGCACATCGTTACAACATTCGAATACAGGGAAAAAAAGCGGAACGAACGGTTTTTGCTCTGCCAAAGTTTACCATTCCTGACGGCAAGCAGTTGGTTGTAGAATTAATGGAAAAGAACGGCGGACGGCATCAGCGTTTCACGGTGGAAAACAAAGACATTACACGAGCAAAAGTGATTGACGATTTAAAAGTGAAATAACAATGAAACGGCTAATATTTATTTTATTAACGCTTACATTATGCTTGGTCTTGTCAGGCGGGGCATACGCGCAACGCTATTTGCACGGACAGAAGGGAATACAGGTTACAGCAGGAACGGTTAACGGTTTTGTGTTGGACACGGATAATGAAAATTTCGCTTTTCACGCAGGGATAGCGTTTTCCACTTATACGCAAAATGGCAACCGTTGGGTATTCGGCGGCGAATATCTCGAAAAGAGGTATCCGTACAAAGGTTTGAGCCTGCCGCAATCGCAGTTTACTGCCCAAGCGGGCTATTATCTAAAATTTTTGTCAGACGGCAATAAAACGCTTTTCTTTTCGTTAGGCGTTTCGCTTTTGGCGGGTTATGAAACTGTAAATTGGAACGAAAAGCGCCTGTTCGACGGCGCAACCATAAGGAACAAAGACGGCTTTTTGTACGGCGGCGCAATCACGCTTGAAATGGAAGTTTATTTGACGGATTGGATAGCGCTGATTGCCAATGTGCGAGAAAGGCTGTTGAGCGGCTCGTCTGTCGGAAAATTCAATACACAACTCGGATTAGGTTTTAAATTTATAATTTATTAAATAACAAAAAAATGAAACGATTTATTTCTTATATTTTATACGCGATGCTGCTTTCAGGTATCGTTTGCGCCTGTAATGACAGGCTTGATATTACTCAAAGTTACGCTTTCGATTTGCTCACTATGCCATACGCTGAAAAGATAGCGCAGGGTGAAACGGTTGAAATCCGCTGTACTCTGGCAAAAGAAGGCGACTTTGCCGATGCGCGGTACTTTATTCGTTATTTTCAACCTGATGGAAAGGGCGAACTCAAATTGGATGACGGCAGGATATTAACGCCCAACGACCTTTTTCCATTGACAAAGGACGTTTTCAGATTGTACTACACTTCGCGCTGCACCGACAGGCAAACGATTGATGTGTACATAGAAAACAGTTTTGGTATGGTGATACAAAAAACGCTTTCATTCAGTAATGAAAATGCTGATAATGAGCAGTAATAATTAATGGATTGATAATAAAATGACAACGGATAGCAAAAAACTGTCCGTTGTTTTTGATTTTATTAAATCATTGTAACTCATTTAGATTTTGAGCAGTTTTTTATAAAAGTTGTGCAATAACATGATTATTGCTTATATATCGCCCCAAGTAAACTGTTTCTCCGTTATCTATATAAATATTGAAAAATACATACCATTGCGTATGTTTATTTTTTATAAAAACAGCATAAAACATATCTTTTCCATATCTGTCGAAATGTGTCGGAGCGATTTTTTTTACTCTGGAAGGCAAAGTATCTGCTATATCATAAAATAAATCCTCTGCGTACTGTATCGCTGTTTCCTGAAATCCGAAATAATCCTTTTTGTACAGGATTTCCGCAAGTTCCTTGAAATAATCACGGACTTCGGGTAAAAATAATACCTTCATTGGTTGTCGTTCGCGTACATTGCTTGAATATCGGATTTAATTCCTGCCAATAACTCGTCCACTGTTATTGCGCGGGACAGGTCGGCATCAGGGATACGCGCCAGTTTCGACAGTACAAAAGCGTCTGTTTTACCTCTTTGAATTACAACTGTTTCGGTGGTTGCCAAATCAAGGTACTTTTTAATATTGTTGCGTAATTCCGCCGAACTGATTACTATCATAATACTATAAATTTTGATGTACAAAAATAATGTTTTTTTCTGAATGATGCACGAAAAAGTCATAATAATTTGAATTTTAAAACGGCTTTTTGCTACTTTTTCTCCGCTTCAGGCTCATGGAAAAAGTAGCGGGCGGAATTTTCTCCCGCCCTGTAATTATGCTACGCAGCCATTCGTTGCCGTATTTTCCGAATGTTCTTTTTTACAAGTTCGATAATTCTGTCATGATATTCGGTGTTTTTGTTGCATACGCCTCTGCTTTGCACAACCTGCATTTTGGATAGAGAAAATTCTACCGTTTCTATCTTCTGTCCATTTATGCAAGCAGAAAGTATAAGGCTGTCGGGTTT
>JAISPX010000147.1 GCA_031274595.1 Prevotellaceae bacterium
TCACATACGAGGGCAATGTGGTTTGGCTTTCTCAGGAAAACCAATTCAATTATAAAGCCCAATATGATTTGGCGGTGCAAACGAAAGGGAACTCCCTGCCGGTAACATTCAAATTCGGAACCGACGAGCAACCGGTGTACAGAGAGTTTACAACGACAAATGATCTTGAGGATTTCTATACAAAGGCAATGAAGCATATTCAAGATGTACTTGCTGAAGGGTGGAAACAAAAGGATAATTTCAATGTGAATCTGTACGAAACCTGATAAGATTCCTCTTTTGGGGAGAGAGGTAAAAAAGCCCCCAGCCTGTTAATAGTATCTCACCACATATCAACAAAAAACGCCCACTCGCGCGACTGGAGGCAAATACCCTCCACCGCGAGTGGGCTTTGTTCTTTATGCTTGTAGTGAGATACGGTGCAAAGGTAGTAATATTTTAGAAAATGAAAGTCATAGAGATATTAAATTTTAACAAGGAACTTCTGAATAGAATACAAAATGCCGGTATTCGTTTAGGCGATTGCCGATATATAGAACTGTATGACGAGTATAAAAATAGGCAAAGACAGGGGGAAAAGATAACCTATATTGTAACTGTTCTTGCCGACAAATATGGCATTAGCGAGCGCAAAGTATATGACCTCGTCAAACGATTTGAAAGTAACTGCAAATTGTTTGCAGTGTAAAATGTTGTATTTTTTTCGCTGTATAAATCAGAATATAGACCTTTGCATAAACAAAAACAAAATATTATGCAAAAAGAATACTTATCAGCGCCATTGCCCTTTGTTGGGCAAAAAAGAATGTTTGCCAAAGAGTTCAGGCAAATTCTCAAACAATTTAACGAAGCTACCGTATTTGTTGATTTATTCGGCGGTTCCGGTTTGCTCTCTCACATTACCAAACACGAAAAGCCAAACGCTACGGTCGTGTACAACGATTACGACAATTACCGGAAAAGGCTGGCGAATATTCCAAGAACGAACGCCCTCTTGTCCGACTTGCGCCGGATAGTTGAAAATTGTCCGCGAAAGAAGATTGTGCCGGAAAGTGTCAAAAAAAACATATTAAAGCGCATCGCACAGGAAGAACAAACCGGTTTTGTTGATTACATCACGCTGTCCACCTCTTTGCTTTTCTCTATGAAATACGTGTTGAACTACGAGGCATTGAGCAAAGAAACTTTTTATAGCCGTATCCGGATGACGGATTTTAATGCAGACGGTTATCTGGACGGACTTGTCATTGAAAGCTGCGATTATAAAGAAGTTTTTCAAAAGTACAGGGATATTCCGAACGTTGTGTACCTCGTTGATCCGCCCTATTTATCTACCGAAGTTGGATCGTACAGCATGAGTTGGGGACTGGCGGATTACCTGGATGTTTTAACGGTTCTTCGCGGTACTTCGTTTGTCTATTTTACCTCCAACAAATCTTCCATATTGGAGTTGTGCGAGTGGATTGAACGGAACAATACGATCGGGAATCCGTTTGCCGGTGCTAAGAAAAAGATATTTAACGCCCACATGAATTACAATTCCACCTATACGGACATTATGCTGTATAAGAAACCGGACGTATATAAATTTGCCGCTTGATATGAAAATGAAAAGATAATAATAGCTAATTTGCTGAAAATAAATGCGGAAAGACTTGCGTGTTCCAAACAGTAGCAGCATCTTTGCACTGTATTAAACAACTAATAATAAAGCAAGTATGAATACTCAAATTCAAAACATCCTGTCGCAAGCGACAACAAAGACGCACAAAATTCAGCAATTGATTCTGCTCGGATTAAGCCGGACGCAAATCGCCGGATTGGTAACAAACGGTAATTACGGATTTGTTCAAAATGTGTATGCAAAAATGCAACGTGAAGGAACATTAAACCAAGCGGCAATTGTAGCCGCAATAATCGAGGAGGCGATGACGCCGAGAGCCTTTGACAAAGAGTTCGGCGTTGAATTTGAAGCCTACAACGTAGATAAGACGGTTTTATGCAACAGACTGCGCGAAGCGGGCATCAACTGCGAAACCGAAGGATACAACCACAATACCCGCAGCCATTGGAAGATAGTCAGCGACGGCAGCCTGAGAGGTAACCAAACGTTTGAACTTGTAAGCCCGATATTGAAAGGTGAAGCCGGGATCGTAGAGATGATGAAAGTTTGCAACGTACTGAACAAATGCGGCGCAAAAGTAAACCAAACCTGCGGAACACACGTCCATTTGAACGCGAGCGGGTTCAGCCTTGACCAGTGGAAACGCATCTACATCAACTACGGACGCTTGGAAAAAGTAATCGACGGTTTCATGCCCGAAAGCCGCAGGGCTAATAACAACACCTACTGCAAAGGATTTACCGAAGTTACAAACTTCGAAAACAAAATAAAAACCGCACAAGATTTGCATCAGATTGAAAATTTGTTACTAAATTCGCGGTATTGGAAAGTAAACCCGCAGTCATACAGCCGCCACAGAACTTGCGAATTCAGACAACACGCCGGAACGACCGATTTTGTGAAGATAAGCAGTTGGATTCGGTTTTTAAGCAATCTGGTTGATTATTCAGAGCAATACGAAGTAGCAACGCGCACATTGGCAACGCTCAAGAATTTTAACAGCATGGAATTGGTAAATTATTTTGAATATAGAACATTAGAATTAGCAGCATGAAAAAGTATTATTTAAGTGATGGCGGGGTGGTTCAAGCAGAATCGCCTTGCCAATTTGTAACAGAATTACGCCTGGGAAGCCGTTTTGACAGCGAATGTAGCGATGAGGAGTATATGCGCAATTTTGCCGATCGCTACAAGATTTATTCGAGCGTTGATATGTGCTACAACAATGCCGAAGAATTTTTAAACATCCTGATTGAGACAGGTTATATTGAACGGATTGAATAAAAAAATCCTCCGGATAGAACAAAAAAAGCATGGCGAATTAAACCATGCTTTTTTT